>JAQTVK010000064.1 GCA_028706795.1 Candidatus Omnitrophota bacterium
CGATAGAAGCGTTGTAGGAGGTATTCCCGGTAACGGCTATGTTCTTCTGGCCGCCAACTCCATAAGACAATGTACTGCCGTCAGCGCTCGTACCGAACTGGTACAATAAAGCGCTTCTTGACCCGGAACTGGCGTGCGAATTAGTCACGCCGGAACCCCCACCGATCGAAGTGTTGTTGGGTATTCCGCATCCGCCGCCGCCATACCACGGCGAATCGGTCCACTGCAGGCCGTACCAAGCGCCGGTGTAGTTTTCAAACGAAGGGTCGGTCAACAGGTTAGCGGACGCAGTATTCACGCCAAACAAGGCAACTGCAAGAACTAAGGCTGTTAAGACTATTTTATGCATATTCTCTTTTCACCCCCTCTCTTTTTTTGTGTAGTAAGGTTAATCGTTTTCCTTTAATAGGTTTAAAAAACGGTTTTAAAATAACCGTAGAGGGACAAGTGGGAAATCGATTTCCTTAACTTTGACAAGATTAGCATACCGACGACATACTGTCAAGAATAATATTTTGCTAATTTAGGGTAAATAATTGAATAGGCGGGCTAAGGGCCCATTAGCGCCGAGGTGGAGCTTCGAAAAACCGTGGAACGCGAAACTCCACCACCGGAGCCGGATCCTTCTTCTCCCCCGAGAGATACGTAGGAGCGCCTTCATCTCCCCGATTGAAACAAGACGAAAGCGCTCCAAAATTTTGGCAGGTCATGCGGCACCCGAATTGTTATTCAAGACTTTTACGCTGAGCTCCTCATCCAGGGCCTTCCGGATGACTCTCAGGGGAAGGCCGGCGTTTATGAGCTGGGTAATCTTGGCCAGGCGGCCGGCCGTATCTTCCTCGTCATAAAGACGGACGTTCCCCTTCTTAGTGACTACGTTTATCAAGCCGAAATTGGTATAGTGGTTGACGGTCTGGTAGGTAAGGTTGTATTTCCGGGCTATCTCTTTAGCGGATATGGACCCCTTCTTCATTTATCCTCATTTATTATAATTACAATAACTATAATATTTATGATTAATACCAAACTTATCATAATCACAATATCTTGTCAACAAAAAAATAGGGCCGCCCTTTTCTTGCGGCCCCATAATTATGGTGACAGCTCACTTAATTATTTATACGATTCCTTCGGGGTTATCGATGTCGCAATGAGCGCGGCAATGAAGGATTTTATTATATCTCCCGGGATGAACGGGATGAAGCCCATCCAAAGGACCTCGCCTAAAGATGCGCTTTGCCCTTTGACGGCGCCCAACCACATCCAGAGATGGACCGAGCCGAACGCGAGAATTATCATGCTTGAGACCACCAATATATTAAATAAAGGCAGGAACCTTCTCGCCTTAGCGTAATTGTCCGTAATATAGCCGATGAGGAACGCGGTCACGACAAAGCCCAGTAGATATCCGGCTGTCGGCCCCAGCAGAACGGCCGCGCCGCCCTTAAAACCGGTGAATACCGGCAGTCCCGCCGTGCCGAGGGCAATATATAAGAGCATGCTTATCCCGCCCCAGGCATTCCCGAGAAGGACGCCCGCGAATATCGCCCCGAAAGTCGACCCTGTTATCGGGACCGGCGTCCACGGCAGGGGTATCCTCACCTGCGCAAGCACCGCCATAAGGCCGACCATCAAAAAGGCAAGCGTCAGCTTCTCGGCGCCGGCCAAGTGGTACCTCCACTTGAATACCTCGTATCTCGTCCTCGCGTATCTTTCACCTAAAGTTATCGTGTTCATCGTCTACCTCCATTAATTTTATTGTTTACGATTATATCAAGAATTATGGTGACAGTACACTTAATTATGGAATTAAGTGAGCTGTCACCAAATCTCCCTACATCAATTCGCTGGAGACGGTATCGCAAAAGAGGAACCCTTTCTCCGTAAGGGCGATCCCGGCTCTCTTGCCTTTTGATACCCTGTATTCTATAAGGCCGGCGCCTGAAAGTTTCTTTACCGCATCGCTTTCAAGTTTAAGGAAATCGTATCCTGTCTTTCCTTTAAACCAGCCGAAGTCTATCCCCTCGGCCGTCCTTATCTTCACCGCAGCGGTCTCTTTCGCCTTGCGGTCCCCGGAAAGCCGTTCGGAAGAAACTGTCGTGCTTTTTCCCGCAGCGGCCCTCTTAACGTATTCCCGGACATCGGAAATATTCCTTTTCCTGACACCGCCGATATACGATACCGCCGACGGCCCGAGGCCTATATACTCTCCGTTACGCCAATAATTGAGGTTGTGCCTGCACTCAAAACCTTTCTTGGCAAAGTTCGACACCTCGTAATGCCGGAAACCGTGCGCGGGAAGATACTCGATCGCCAGGGAATACATCCGCGCCGAATATTCTCCGTCGACCGGGATGACCTCGCCTCTTTTCCTCGCATTGTAAAGCGGCGTCCCCTTTTCGTAGGTCAGTCCGTAAGATGAGATATGGGTTACCGGTAATTCCACTGCCCGCGCCAATTCGGAGGAACAGTCATCCGGCGTCTCGCCCGGAGCGCCGAATATTAGATCTATATTAAGGTCCTTGAAACCCTTGTTCCTTGACAGCATGACCGCATATGCCGCTTTCTTTGCGCTGTGGATCCTGCCCAATCTTTTCAATTTCTTATCGTTGAATGACTGGACCCCTATGCTCAGCCTGTTGACCCCTTCATCCAAAAAAAGTCCGAGTTTCCCGGCGTCAAGACTCTCCGGGTTCGCCTCGACCGTGAATTCGGCGCCGGCCGCTGCCAATCTTCCCGCGCCGCGCAAAAGCCTCCTCAATAACGGCGCCTCCAGCGCCGTAGGGGTGCCGCCTCCGATGAATACCGTCGAGACCGGGCCGCGGATAGCGCCCATCTGCCCGACCAAAGCTTCAACGTAAGCGGTCGCCGGCCCTCTCCCGTAACCGACGCTGTAAAAATCGCAGTAACCGCATTTTTTCGCGCAAAAGGGTATGTGTATATACAATGAAGGCGTCATTTCATTTTTCTCTTGCATTATACCGTCTTTCATATATAATTGTAAACCATAAAATACAAAGGAGGTTTACAATGCGTTATCCTGTCACGATCCTGGCCCTCACCCTACTTATTATGATACCAAATACAGCCACCGCGGTAAACTTCTATGACGGGGTGCGGGCGGACAAGGGGCTCTACTTCCTCACCTACTCCACCGTCTATACGGCCGACAAGGTGACCGATTCCAAAGGCCGGACGGCAATAAAGGATTACGGCCTCCTTAAAGTCGAGGAGCTGCTGCGTTTTTGCTACTACTCGCCCGATTTTGTCTTCACTGCTCTCCTGCCGGCAGGGGGGGTCCATATCGGGTCGACTGACAAGAATTCCTTCGGCCTCGGCGACGCCTCGATAGGCGGCGGCTGGTTCCTGCCGGTCAAGGAAGTCGATGTCCTGCCGATGCTCTTCGTGAAGACTCCTACCGGGGAATACGCCTCGGACAAAAGCACTAATTACGGTACGCACCAGGTCGACATAAGACCCGTGGTTTTTTTCCACAAGACGGTAAAAGACTTCAGCATGGACGCCGCCGCGAAATATTTCTTCAGGCTGGAGAACGACAAGGGCATCGCCCCCGGCGACGAGCTGCATCTCCAATATCTCCTTGGGTATAACATCACAAAAAACATTAAACTCGGGCCGTCAGTGAGTTGGATGATAAGCCGGGACAAGCGGGTGGACGGAAATAGGGTGAATGACAGCGCCCGCCAGACACTTTCGGCCGGGGCGGAGATCTACACGAAGTTTTCGGGGATGAGTTTCGACTTCAGTTACCTTTATGACGCCTTCACCGAAAACGCGCCTAAAGGCCATTTCTTCCAGCTGAAGAGCTGCTACAAATTTTAGAATTTTCCGTTCAATAATTCCGATATGGTCACGAACCTGTAGCCTTTTTCCTTCAATTTCTTTACCAGCCGCGGGATTGTTTTGACCGTTTGAGTACGGTCTCCCCCTTCGGTGCTGAAAACCCCTCCGCTGTCATGGAACAGGATGATGTCTCCCGGCCTGATCTGCCTCGAAATGTATGAGGTGATCTGCTTATCATGGAACGTCACCCAGTCCTTGGAATTCAAAGACCACAACACGATCCCGTATCCCATCTCCTTGATCTTTTGCTTTTCCGTATCGTTAAGCCAGGCCTTGGGAGGCCTGAAATATTTTGTCGTCCGGCCTGTGACATCCCTGATGATCTTCTCCGTCCCTTTTATCTCTCTCATGAGTTCGTCCATCTTGTAATAGACCATGACCTCGTGGCTGTATCCGTGGTTTTCTACCTCGTGGCCTTCGCGCGCAACGCGCTTGGCGATCTCGGGATATTGCTCCACATGTTTTCCCGTCATGAAAAAGGTCGCCTTGATGCCGGCCTTTTTAAGCTCATCGAGGACCTGCGGCGTCCACACCGGCGAAGGGCCGTCGTCGAAAGTCAACGCGACGACTTTCTCGAGGGTGTTGACGCGGTAGACGGTTGATTTGCGCACGATGACCGCCTGGTCAAAAAAAACGCAAAAAAGCGTTATCGCCGCCGCGACAAGAATGATGATTACCGCAGAGATGCCGAGGTATCTTTTAATTTTTCGCATATTCGCTCCTAATCATATCCGAATTTCTTTATGAACAGTGTTTTCGCGCCCTGCACCAATAACAGGTAAGCCGGTACCATTCCCGCAAGCAAAAGGAAATATAAAGGCGGCGGCGCGGTGAACCCGAAATGGCTTCCGAGGGGGGAAAGCGTTATTAAAATGCCTGCCGCGACTATGAACAGCGACATCAATACAAGCGGCTTGCTCGGGCGGCTTTCGATAAAAGGTATCTTTCCGGTACGTATCACATGGATTACCAGCGTCTGGGTGCAAAGCGATTCAATAAACCATCCGGTGCGGAACAACCCCGGGTTATTCCAGGTATTGAAGACATACAACATGACGCCGAACGTGAGGAAATCAAAGATCGAGCTTATCGGCCCGATCGTCACCATGAAATTCTTCACGGCCTTTATGTTCCACGGGCGCGGCTTCATAAGATATTCCCTGTCGACTTCATCGGTGGGTATCGCCACCTGCGAGACGTCATACAGGAAATTATTTAAGAGGATCTGTATGGGAAGCATCGGGAGGAAAGGCAGGAAGATGCTTCCCCCGGTCATGCTGAACATGTTCCCGAAATTCGAACTCGACCCCATCTTTATGTATTTGATGATATTGCCGAATGTCTTCCTGCCTTCGATCACGCCATCTTCGAGAACGAGGAGGTTTTTCCTCAACAGGATTATGTCCGCTGATTCTTTCGCGATGTCCACGGCGTTATCCACGGAGATGCCGACATCCGACGCCTTCAGCGCCGGGGCATCATTTATTCCGTCACCGAGGTAGCCGACTATATGGTTATTCTTATGCAGCGCCCTGATCACGCTTTCCTTCTGGAGGGGCGACATGCGCGCGAAGACGTTCGCCGTCTCCACCGCGGTTTGAAGCTCGGCGTCGGACATCTTTTCCAATTGTTCGCCCAGCACGAGGCCGGTTATCTCAAGGCCCACCTCGCTGCATATCTTCTGCGTGACAAGCTCGTTGTCGCCGGTCAGGACCTTAAACTGCACGCCCTGTTTCGTCAGCACCCATATTGCCTCTTTCGCGTCCGCCTTCGGCGGATCGAGGAAAGCGACATAGCCCTTAAGCACAAGCCCTTGTTCGTCGTCTTTCGAATAAACCTCTTTCTTCGCGTCGCTATCCTTATATGCGATGGCCAGGACCCTAAAACCATCGGCGCTTAACCTGTCGTACTCCTCGCGCAAGTCGGCCAGGAGCCATTGCTCCATCTCGAATATCTCCCCGTCGAGCTCGTAGTGCGTGCAGCGCTTGAATATCTCCTCCGGGGCCCCTTTCGAGATGAGCGCGTGCTTATTATCCATATCGACGACGACAGACATGATCTTCCTTGAAAAATCGAAAGGCATTTCGTCGATCTTTTTGAACTTTTTGACCGCGATCTTCTCATGCTTGAGTATGGCTTTATCGAGGAGGTTCTTCAGGCCCGTTTGGTAATAGCTGTTTATATAGGCGTATTTGAGGACATCCTGGTCTTCTTTCCTTACGACATCGCAATGCTTCTCAAGGATTATCTGGTCCATGGTGAGTGTGCCGGTCTTG
>JAQTVK010000065.1 GCA_028706795.1 Candidatus Omnitrophota bacterium
CGCGAAACGCCTGCTCTCCTGGTTCAGGCGCGACAAGAGGGTGGAATGGATAATGCTGGACGATAATTTTGATACCGGCCAGACGGCGCGGGAGATATGGAAAAAGCTCTCTTAGTCACGGTCGAATTTTTCGATAAGAGATACAAGAACACCTGGAAGCTGGATGACGTCAACTTCGAGCTCAGGGAGCTCGTCAGGTCCGCCGGCCTCGAGGTCGTCGACCTTGTCGAGTGTTTCAAGGAAGCCCCGACGGCCGCCCAGTATATCGGCAAGGGCAAGGCCGGGGAGATCGGCCTCATCTGCAAGGATAAAGGCGCGGACGTCGCCATATTCGGCGACGACCTCTCCTCGACCCAGCAGCAGAACCTCGAAGATATAATGAACATAAAGGTCATCGACAGGACCCAGCTCATCCTCGATATATTCGCGCACAGGGCGCATTCTATCGAGGGAAAGGTCCAGGTCGAACTGGCCCAATTACAATATCTCCTGCCGCGCCTGAAAGGCAAAGGCATAATGCTTTCGCGGCTCGGCGGCGGCATCGGGACCAGGGGCCCCGGCGAACAGAAGCTTGAGATGGACCGCCGGAAGATAAGGGAGAAGATCGTAAAGCTTAAGGACGAGCTTGAGAAGATCCACGCGCGCAGGGAGGGCCTGAGGCGCAAACGGCATGAGAGCGACCTCTCGATAGTCTCGCTGATCGGCTATACTAACGCGGGCAAATCGACATTGCTCAACGCCCTTACCGATTCCGAGGTCATAGCGCAGGACAGGCTCTTCTCGACGCTAGACCCTACGGCGCGAAGATTTTTATTGCCGAACAACCAGAAAGTCGTCTTCGTCGATACCGTCGGGTTCCTGCATAATTTGCCCCACCATCTTATAGAGGCGTTCAAGGCGACGCTCGAGGAGGTCGTGGAGGCAGATGTCCTTATCCATGTCCTCGATGCGTCCAGCCCGATAGCCGTCGAACTGAGCCAGGCCGTTTATGAAGTCCTGGAAGAACTGGGCATACATGACAAACCCATCGTGACCGTCCTTAACAAGATAGATAAGCTCCCGGACAAAAGCCTCGTGGAACGGATCAGGAAGGATTTCGAGAATTCCATCCCGGTCTCGGCCCTGCGTAAAGAGAACCTGGGGGAATTGGTCCAAAGGATATCCATGATCCTTTTCGCCTCGCTCGTATATGTCAAGGCCTCGATCCCGCAATCCGAAGCCAAGCTCCTTAACCAGGTCTACAGGGAAGCGAGCATAATAAAAAGGGAATTCAAGGGCGACTACGTCTATCTTGAAGCGGACATGCCTGCCAGGCTAAAAAATTTACTTGACAAAAAAGGCTTTTGTGCTAAACTTTAGTTAGCACTCATCCCAAAAGAGTGCTAATCAGGAGTTTAAGATGGCCGTAAGTGACGCAATATCAAGGAGAAACAAGATTCTGGAAGTAGTGGTAGATTCATACGTTTCTACCGCTGTTCCGGTCGGCTCTTTAGCCGTTTCGAAGAAGATCAGGGAGCGGCTGAGCCCGGCGACCATCAGGAATATCATGGCTGAGCTCGAGGATATCGGATATATCACCCATCCGCACACCTCTGCGGGCAGGATGCCTACGGACAAGGGATACAGGTATTACGTCGACTCTATCATGGAGCCGAAGCAATTGACCGCTGACGAGAAGGGATTCGTGGAAGGGGTATTAAACCAGGAGGCGGATGAGCTTGAGGACCTGATAAGGAGGGCCGGCAAGATCATATCGCAGCTGACCGGGCAGGCCTCGCTTGTAAGTTTCCCGTGCACCAAGAGAAGGACATTCAAGAGGATCGAGCTTATCCCGGCCACAAAGACAAAGATATACGCGCTTTTGTTTACCGCACAGGGCCTGGTAAAACATTCCATATTCGAAGTGCATGAAGTCATTGAAGAATCGGAACTTTCCAAGGTATCGAGATTCCTCAATGAAGAATTGGACGGCCTGCAGCTGAACGATATCGCCGGACACATGCTGAGGAAGGTCCTCGGCGAAAGCGACCCGTTCCAGTATCTCTTCAAGGAGGCGTCCGAACTGCTGAACATGTCGCATATACTCGACGAAAGCGAGGAGAGGTTCCTGCTTGAAGGCGCGCACCATATAATAGAGCAGCCCGAATTCAGGGAAGCCGAAAAGGTGATGGGATTACTCAAGGCCCTCGAAGGAGAAGATGAGATACTCGATATAATGCAGAGAGACCTTAATGAAGAGAAGGCGAGCATCCACATAGGGGCGGAAAATCCTTTTGACGACATAAAAGATTGCAGCATCGTAATGTCGAACTACAGGATCGGGAACCAGAATATAGGAAGCGTCGGCGTAATAGGGCCTACGCGCATGGATTATTCCAGGGCTGTCCGCGCCGTAGAATACGTCAGCAATTCCTTCAGCAATCTCTTGGCGAGATTAAGCGAATAATAAGGAGAGAGTTTTGGCGGAAGATAAAAAAGTCCATATCCACGAAAGCGAACTGAACGCCCTGAAGGAAAAGGCGTCGAAGGCCGACGAATGCCTCGATAAGATGCTGCGGATGCAGGCGGATTACGAGAACCGCAGGAAGAGGCAGGATAAGGAAAAGCTCGATTTCCTGAAGTTCGCGAACGAAGGCCTTGTCACGGAACTTTTAAGGGTGATGGATGATTTCGAGCGCGCGATAGATTCGGCCAAGAACACGAATGACGCGAAAGTATTGCTCCAGGGCATCGAGATGGTCAGGCACGACTTCGAGGATATATTGAAGGAAAGCGGATTGAAGACGATAGATCCCAAGGGCCAGCCTTTTGACCCGGAGAAACACGAGGCGATCGAGCATATGGAAGACGATACCCATCCGGCGAACACGGTGCTCGAAGTGATGAGAAAAGGATATGAATTGAACGGCAAGGTATTGAGGCCGGCGTCGGTCAAAGTTTCAAATAACAAGGAAGAACAAAAACAAGAAGACGATAAGGAGGAAATATAAAATGGCAAAGGCAATAGGGATAGACTTAGGTACATCGAACTCCGCAGCAGCGGCGATGGAAGGCGACCGGCCGTCTATAATACCGTCGGCAGAGGGCGCGGGAGTGGCGAGCGGAAAAGCATTCCCGTCTTACGTGGCATTCACGAAGGACGGCACCCGACTGGTCGGCGAGCCGGCGCGCAGGCAGGCCGCGATAAACCCGGAAGGCACGATACAGGCCGCGAAACGCAAGATGGGCACGGATTTTAAATTCAGCGTATACGGCAAGGATTATACGCCGCAGCAGATATCCGCGTTCATACTGCAGAAGATCAAGCAGGATGCCGAGGCGTACCTGGGCGACAGCGTAAGCGAGGCGGTCATCACATGCCCCGCATATTTTAACGATAACCAGCGCCAGGCTACCAAAGACGCCGGCGAGATCGCAGGCCTGAAAGTATTGCGAATAATAAACGAGCCGACGGCCGCATGCCTGGCATACGGCATCGACAAGGCCGAAAAAGAGATGAAGATAATGGTTTTCGACCTCGGCGGCGGCACGCTCGATGTCACCATCATGGAGATGTGGTATGACAAGGAGCAGAAAGCGAGCGGTTTCGAGGTTTTGTCCACCAACGGCGACACGCAGTTGGGCGGGACCGACATGGATAACGCACTGATAGATTATCTCGTTGGCGCGTTCAAGCGCGAGACAGGCATCGACCTAAAGAACGACAAGATGGCGATACAGAGGTTGCGCGAGGCCGCCGAAAAAGCCAAGGTAGAGCTTTCGAGCACCGTGCAGACCGACATCAACCTGCCGTTCATCACGGCCGACGCGTCGGGGCCGAAGCATTTTACCCACACGATAACACGCGCGAAGCTCGAGGACCTGATATCCCCGATAGTCAACAGGTGCCGCGCTCCGATGGAGAACGCCTTAAAAGACGCCAAGCTTTCTTCCGGCGGCGTCGACAGGGTCATACTCGTCGGCGGACCGACGAGGATGCCGATAATCCAGAAATTCGTCGAGGATTATGTCGGAAAGAAGATAGAGCGCGGGGTCGACCCGATGGAGTGCGTCGCTTTGGGCGCCGCGATACAGGCCGCCGCGTTAAAAGGAGAGATAAAAGACATACAGCTGCTTGATGTCACTCCGCTTTCGCTGGGCATTGAGACTTTAGGCGCCGTGTTCACGAAATTGATAGAGAGGAATACGACTATACCGACGCGCCAGAGCCAGACGTTCTCTACGGCTCAGGATAACCAGCCCGCGGTCACGATACGCGTATTACAGGGCGAGCGTCCGATGGCCAACGATAACGTCGAGCTCGGCCGTTTCGACCTGGTCGGCATCCCGGCAGCCCCGAGGGGCATGCCGAAGATCGAGGTTACGTTCGATATCGACGCCAACGGCATCGTGCACGTCAACGCGAAAGACGTCGGCACCGGTAAAGAGCAGTCGATAAAGATCACGGCTCCGAAGAAACTCTCAAAAGAAGAGATAGACAAGATGGTCAAGGAAGCCGAGAAGTTCGCTTCCGAGGACACAAAGAAAAAGGAAGAGGTCGAGGTCGTCAACCAGGCCGATAACCTCGTCTATACGACCGAGAAGTCGCTTAAAGACTACGGCGACAAGGTAAGCCAGCAGGACAGGGCGAACATCGAGGCCGGCTTGAACGACCTGAAGCAGGCGATAAAGGATAAGAACGTCGACCGCATCAAGAAATCGATGGAGAGCCTGCAGCAGGCCTCATATAAACTGGCGGAAGAAATATACAAGTCGAGCCAGCAGAAAGGCCAGCCCGGAGGACCGGGTACAGGCCCGCAAGCCGGACCTGAAGAGCCGCAGGGCGGCCCTACGGGCGGCCCGGAGACGGGCCCTGAAGGCGGCCCCGGCAAGAAGGACGACATCATCGATGCAGATTTCCGCGCCGAGGACGAGGACGATAAGAAGAAAAAACGGTAAGAAGCAAGAGATGCCTTGAAATTTAACGTCTCGCGAAGAGCCGTTTTATGACGCAGTAGATATACGGTTTAAGCGAGTAATAAAAGAAGGCCGAGCGAGACTTAAATTTCAAGGCTTGTGTGTTTATTGAGGGATTATGCCAGAAAAACGCGATTATTATGAGATCCTCGGCGTCCAGAAGAGCGCCTCGGCCGATGAGGTAAAGACCGCCTACCGCAGGCTGGCGCTCAAGTATCATCCTGACAGGAACCCCTCTGACAAGAAAGCGGCGGAAGAAAAGTTCAAGGAGCTCTCCGAAGCCTATGCGGTCCTGTCAGACCCGCAGAAACGCTCGCAGTACGACCAGTTCGGCCATTCGGGCATAGATTCGCGTTACACCTCCGAAGATATATTCCGCGGCGCAGATTTTTCCAGCGTATTTGAGGACCTCGGTATGGGAGGGGTAGACCTCGAGGACCTGCTCGGAGGAATATTCGGCGGAGGAATCTTCGGCGGCAGGCGGGCTTCCGCCGGAAGACGCCGCGGCTCAGACCTGCAGTTCGACCTGGAGATAAGTTTTAACGAGGCCGCATCCGGCGCCGCAAAAGATTTTGTGATACCGCGGCACGAAATGTGCCCGAGCTGCAGGGGTGAAGGCACCGCGCCCGGTTCCTCGAGGACCACCTGTCCGAAATGCGGCGGGGCGGGCCAGATCTCATCATCGCAGGGGTTCATGATTTACTCCCGGGCATGCGACAAATGCGGCGGCGAAGGGTCCATTATCACCAAACCCTGCCCTAAATGCAGGGGCGGCGGAAGGGTAGTCGTCGACAGGAAGATAACAGTGAAGATCCCGGCCGGCATCGAGAACGGGATGAGGCTGCGCGTCGCCGGCGAAGGCGAAGTGGGGCAGCGCGGCGGGCAGCGCGGAGACCTCTATGTGCTCATCTATGTCAGACCCCATGAGATATTCGAACGCCACGGCAGCGATATACTCTGTGAGGTCCCCATAACCATGGTCGACGCGGCCTTGGGTACGGAGGTCGAGGTCCCGACGCTCGACGGCAAAGTCCGGATGAAAGTCCCGGCCGGCACGCAGAGCGGCAAGATATTCAGGTTAAGGGATAAAGGCATAAAAGATATCCATACCGGCGTCCGCGGCGACGAGCACGTCCGCGTCATCGTCGAAACGCCGGCCGTGACC
>JAQTVK010000066.1 GCA_028706795.1 Candidatus Omnitrophota bacterium
CAGTTTTTCGGCCTTATCCTGCAATGAGGTGACCTTGCCCTTCAGGTCGGCAAGCTGCGACTCGAGATCGGTCTTAAGCTTCCGCTGGTCGTCGAGCTGCTTCTGAAGGTCTTCCTTGCTGGCCATCAGATCTTTAAGGGAATTCTCCGTGGCGACGCGGGTCTTCTTTTCGGTCTGGAGTCCGCTGAAGGTAACTAAAGAAAATGCAAGAAAGACTACACATAGGATAGCTAATAATATGACGATGAGCCGGAACGATTTCATTTGTTCCTCCTTTTTGGGTTCTACTTTAAGTTATTATATAGAATAAGGTTTTAAAACGCAAGAAAAAAATCGGGCCCAACCATCTTGCTCATATCGTCCGGAAGGTCCGCCTTGAACTCCATCTCCCTGCCGTCCTTGGGGTGGCGCAGCCTGAGATAATATGAATGGAGCGCCTGCCTGGGAAATTTCCCCTTCGAGCCGTACTTCTCATCCCCCAGCACGGGATGCCCGATATACGCCATATGGACGCGTATCTGGTGCGTCCTGCCCGTCTTGAGGTCCAGCTTGACGAGGGTAAAACCGTCGAACCTCTTTATGACCTTATATTCCGTGACAGCGTTCCGCGCCGAATCATGCCTGACCGCCATCTTCTGGCGGTTGCTCGGGTGCCTGCCGATCGGCAAGTCCACGACGCCGTTGTCCAGCTCGACGACGCCCTTGACCAGGGCCAGGTAATTCTTCTTTACGGTGCGGTCCTTGAACTGCTTCGCGAGTTCCGCGTGGCTGGCGTTATTTTTCGCCGCGACCATCACGCCGGATGTGTCCTTATCAAGGCGATGGACTATGCCGGGCCTCCCCTCGTTCAAGTCGGAAAGTTTCCTGCAGTGGTTAAGCAGGGCGTTGACTATCGTCCCTGAACGCGTGCCGGGCGCGGGATGGACCGCGATGCCCGGCTGCTTGTTTATCACTATCATGTCGTCGTCCTCGTATATTATGTCGAGGGCTATGTCCTCTGCCTTCAGCTCCGGGGAAACCGGTTCCTCGAACGAGACCTCTATCTTCTCGCCGGGCTTGACTTTGTGATGGGGTTTGGCCGCCTTGCCGTCAACAAGGATACTCCCGCCGTCTATAAGTTTTTTCAGGTGTGAGCGCGAGACCGTCCTGGGTAATACAGAGACGAGGTATTGGTCGAGGCGCGCGGAGGCCGCCTCCGGCCCTACTTCGAAGGTATAATTTTCCATAATATCACCGCCGTCGCGAAGATGACTATTGATACGGCCTGAGAAAAGGTCAGTCCCATTACGGTGAGCATATTGTCGCCGCGCAGGAACTCGATAGAGAACCTGAAGGCCGAATAGAGCATAAGATACAGGAAAAGCGTCCTCCCGTTCGACGGGGCACGCTTTCTTAAGATAAGATAGACGATAAACATCGCGGCTGACTCGAAAAGCTGTGTCGGCAGGACCGCGCCCTGCTCCGGGTTGAAGACCATGCCGATAGGCAGCGTAGTAGCCTTGCCGTAGCAGCAGCCGTTAAGGAAACATCCTATGCGGCCGATCGCCTGGCCCAACGCGACATACGGCATCATGAGGTCCGCGGTCTTCAATAGCGGCATCTTACGTATGCGCAGGAATACCGCCCCGCCTATGACCGCCAGGATGAAACCGCCGTACCAGACGAGCCCGCCTTCCCAAAGTTTGAATATATCCAGGGGCCTTGACCGGAAATAATCGAGATCCAAAAGGACGAACATAAGCCTGCCGCCGATGACGCCGGATACGATAAGGGTGATCATGAGGTCGAGGACCTTATCGCCGTCCATGCCGATCGCCGCGGCGCGCCTTTTGGCGAGGAATGAGCAGGCCAGGAAAGCCAGCGCGAGCATCGCGCCGTAGGAATATACGGGATAGGGGCCTATCTTAAACAGTACCGGATGCATCCTTGCCTTTCAAAATGATCACGAAGAGCGATATCGCCGCTATAGTTATGCAGGAGTCTGCGACATTAAAGACCGGCCAAAAGTGCAGGTCTATGAAATCTATCACGTAACCGCCGGGACGCAACCTGTCGATGAGGTTTCCCGCAGCGCCCCCGAGTATGAGCGCGAACGGGAGGTATAGCGCGGGTTTCTTCTTCGCCAGATAGAAAATGGTGAATATTATCGCTAAGACGGAAATGGCCACGAAAACGGCGGTCTGGTACCTGAAAAGCCCAAAAGCAGCGCCGGTATTTTTGACAAGAGTGAAACTTACGATGGTGCCGATCACGGGGAGTGAACCTACGGAGGTCAATTTTGCTACAGCTATCGCCTTGGTTATCTGGTCTATGATAACGACCAAGCCGGCGATAATAAAAGGCTCCAGTCCTTTCCTCAGAAAGGGATGCATCAGATTATCTTCTTTTGCGGATCCTCTTTTGCCTGGCACTCGAGGCACAGGCTGGCCCAGGGCATGGCGTTAAGGCGCTGTTTGGCTATCGGCTTCTCGCATCCGGTGCATGTGCCGAAGGTCTTATCCTCGATGCGCTTGAGCGCCTCTTCTATGGCGTAGAGTATCTTCTGCTGGACGTTCGTCGCGATGCCGAGGGAAAACTCCCTGTCGAAACTGTCGGTAGCGACATCGGCCATGTGGAATGAGTATGCCGACAGGTCTCCCGAGGCGTCCCTCTGCGACGTGTTCAGGGAATCCTTCTGGACACCGCGAATCTCTTTCAACATCTCCTCTTTCTTCTTGAGGAGCATCTTCTTATATTTTTCGAGTTCTTCCTTTTCTATCTTCATCTTAATTATTCTCCTTTTAAGACCTTAGAACAGCGCCCGCAGAGCTCCGGATGTTCCGGGTCGCTCCCGACTTCTTTCTTGTATGTCCAACAGCGGCCGCATTTTCCTCCGGCGGCCTTATCCACGTAAATGCCCAGCCCTTCGATCTCGAGTAAACCTTCGGTCTCAAGCAATCCGTCTTTTCCCGCCGGCATGCTGCCTGCTTCCTCGAGCCTGAAATCCGATACCAGGAATACCCCCGCAAGCTCTCTTGCGAAATCATGCAGGAACCTGTATTTTCCGGTATCCTTTATATACAGCGTGACCGAGGCTTCCATCGAGTCGCCTATCACGCCCCTGGCCCTCTTCTCCTCTATCGCCTTCATTATATAAGGACGGAGGACGAATATCTTCTCCCATCTCTCCTCGAGGGACTTGTCGATATACCCCTCGCGGGCCTCGGGCCAAATCGAGGCGTGGACGCTCGTTTCCGGGTCGTCCCGCCTGGCCTTCTGCCATATCTCTTCTGCCGTAAACGGCGCCACCGGCGCGAGCGATTTCGCCAGGGCCATCACTATCTCATAGATCACGGTCTGGCACGACCTCCGCTCTTTCGAGTTCGGCGCATAAGTATACAGCCTGTCCTTTGAAACGTCAAGATAAAAACTGGAAAGCTCAACGGTGCAAAAGCCGTACAGGGCGCGGAAGACCTTGTGGAACTCGAAGGCGTCATAATAACCTTCTATCTCATGGACCAGCGAGAAGGCCTTCGAGACCGCCCATTTATCTATCTCAAGGAGGTCCTTATGCGCGAGCCTGTCTTTGCACGGGTCGAAATCGAAAAGGTTGCCGAGTATAAAGCGCGCCGTGTTCCTGATCTTTCGGTACGCCTCGGAAGTGCGCTCGATTATCTCTTTTGATATCCTTATATCCTCGTAGTAATCGCACGACGCGACCCACATCCTCAGGACGTCGGCGCCGTGAGTCTTTATCACGTCCTGCGGCGAGATGACGTTGCCCAGGGATTTCGACATCTTCCTCCCCTCGCCGTCGACGACGAAACCGTGCGTCAGGACGCTCTTGTACGGCGGCTTGTGCTCGATGGGTATGGAAGTAAGTACCGCGGCCTGGAACCATCCGCGGTGCTGGTCGCTGCCCTCCAGATAAAGGTCGGCCGGGAAGGCGAGCTCTTTCCTTTTCCTTAATACGGATTGGTGGCTGACGCCGGAGTCGAACCAGACGTCTAGTATATCCTCTTCCTTCCTGAATTTTTTGCTTTTGCATCCCGGGCAGGCGAATCCGTCCGGGAGCAGTTCCTCGGCGGTCCTGCTGAACCATACGTTTGAACCTTCTTTTTCCATCAGGTCCGCGATATGGTTTATTAAATTCGGGTCGAGCACCGGCTTCTTGCACGACTCGCAATAGAATGCCGGTATCGGCACGCCCCAGTACCTCTGGCGCGAGAGGCACCAGTCCGGCCTGTTCTCTATCATCGCGGATATCCTGTTCTCCCCGATAGGCGGGACCCACTTCACGCGCTTTATCTCTTCGAGAGCCTGTTTCCTCAGCGCGTTATGGTCCACATTTATGAACCATTGGACAGTCGCCCTGAATATGACCGGCTCCTTGCACCTCCAGCAATGCGGATAAGAATGTGCGATAGTCCCCGAATACAGCAGGTTTCCGTCTTTCGCCAGCCTCTCCAATATCGCGCCGTTCGCCTTGAAGACGTGCATGCCGGTAAACTCCCCGGCGGTCTTATCGAATATGCCCCTCTCGTCGACCGGCATTATCGTCGGCAGGCCGTATTTCTGTCCCGTAAGGTAATCTTCCATGCCGTGGCCCGGCGCGGTGTGGACGCATCCGGCGCCTTCTTCGTTCGAGACGTAATCCGCGAGGACAACCTTCCCTTCCCTTTCGATGAACGGATGTTTATAGAGGAGGCCTTCGAGGTCCTTGCCTTTTAAGGTTGTGATAACTTTATGGTCTTTAAAACCTGCCTTGGCCGCGACGGACTCGAGAAGGTCCTTCGCGAGTATGTAGCGCTCTCCGCCCGCCTCGACCGTCACGTAGTCGAGGGCGGGATGGACCGCGACCGCTACATTCGCGACCAGGGTCCAAGGGGTCGTCGTCCAGATCACCAGGAAATGTTTCCCGTCGGGGAATTTCCTGTCTGTGACCTTGAACTTCACGAATATAGACGGAGAGGTATGGTCCGCGTATTCCACCTCGGCCTCGGCGAGCGCCGTCTCGCAGCGCAGGCACCAGTTGACCGGCTTTACTCCCTTATAGACGTAACCGCCTTCGACAAGTTTCCCGAACGAGCGTATGATCCCGGCGACATACTCGGGCTTAAGCGTAAGATACGGGTCGTCCCATTCGCCGAATATCCCGAGGCGCTTGAATTGCTCTTTCTGTGTCCCGACAAACCTGAGCGCGTAATCCGCGGCCTTCTTCCGGAATTCAAGCTGGCCGATCTGCCCTTTCGACATCTTGAGTTCTTTAAATAAGGCGTGCTCGACCGGAAGCCCGTGGCAGTCCCATCCCGGGACATACGGCGAATCAAAACCGCGCATCGTCTTGTATTTGACGACTATGTCCTTGAGCGTCTTGTTCAAGGCATGGCCGATATGGATGTCGCCGTTGGCGTACGGCGGCCCGTCATGCAGTATATATTTGGGCGAGCCCGCGAACTTTTTCCGGATATGGCCGTATATATCCTTCTCCTTCCAGAAATTGAGCATCTCCGGCTCCCTCTTCGGGAGGTCGGCCTTCATCGGGAAATCCGTCTTGGGCAGGTTCAGCGTATCTTTATAGTTCATAGTCTCTCTATCAGGGTATATATCAATTTCGTGAGTTTCGGTTCGGCCTCGTTCGCCGTCTTTATTATCTCATCTATATTGCAGGGTTTGAGCGTCTCAGGGAGGCAAACGTCGGTGATGACGCTTATGCCGAATATGCGCAGCCCCGCGTGCCTGGCAACGACGACTTCCGGCACGGTCGACATCCCGACCGCGTCGGCGCCGATCACCTGGAAGAATTTATACTCCGCGCGCGTCTCCAGGTTCGGGCCGGTGACGCCAATGTATATTCCTTTATGCATCCTGATCTTCTCTTCCTTCGCGATCCCTTCGGCCAACGCGATAAGCTTCGAGTCGTAAAGGTCGCAAAAATCCGGGAACCTGGGGCCCAGGGA
>JAQTVK010000001.1 GCA_028706795.1 Candidatus Omnitrophota bacterium
TGAGGCCCACCTCATGGTGGAAGAGCCGGGCAAATACCTCGAACCTTTCAAAAGGGCCGGCGCAAAAAGGATAATCTTCCACTATGAATCCAAAGAGGACCCTTCCGCGGTCATACAGAAGATCCGCGCACTGGGACTGGAAGCGGGTATCGCGATAAACCCGGAGACGCCGGTGTCCAAGGTCGAGGGATATTTCAAAGATATCGACGTCCTGCTTTTTCTTTCCGTAAATCCGGGTTTCTACGGCAGCAAATTCATCCCGGAAGTATGCGATAAGGCGCGCGCGTTAAAGGGGCACAACGGCAGGCCGGTCATCGCGATGGACGGGGGATTGAAAATGGAAAACATCCTGATGATAAAGGAGGCCGGTGTCGATCTCGCCTGTGTCGGCAGCGGGATATTCGGCACAGGAGATCCGAAGGAGAACTACAAAAATCTCGCCGGTATGGTAAGGTAAACCATATGGACATTTTTATATTTTGTGATATACTTTAACCAATAAGGAGGGTAAAAGATGCGTATAGCAGTTACATTTATAATGGTGATCGCCCTTATGTTCTCAGCCTCAGCTCCGGTATTCTCCGCTGATGCCAGCGGACTGCTTAAGTCCGGCCTGGTCGGCGCCGCGACAGGTGCCGTAGCTTCAGGCGCTTCCGGCGGCAAGGCCGGGCAAGGCGCGCTCATAGGCGCCGGCACCGGCATAGCGGCGGGTGTCATCGCGGACGTTTTGATGCCCGATGAAAAGTCGGCTCCTGCGCAGGCGGCAGCGCCGGCTCCGTCATCGGACTCGAGCGGCTTCGAGAGAGGATACACCAAAGGCTACGAGGCGGGATATCAGGCCGGTTATCAGGCCGGGACGAGCGCGCGTAAGTAGCACGGCGGCGCTAAAGGATATTTGACCGAAAAGCCCTTTGACGATTGAATCAGGGGGCTTTTTGTTTTACAATATTACTTAAAACCAGGACGGCACATGACTACCAGAAGGGCAAAAGGCGAGACCGTAGGCTCCATAATGAAGAACGAATTCCTGGCGGTCTCCGACGAATTCACAATAGAGGATACCATAAAGCATTTCCGCACGGCCTCGCTCGAAAAAGTATCGAAACCTTCCTATATATATGTGGTCGACTCCCGCGGGCTTCTTGTAGGTGTAGTCAAGATGCGCGACCTTTTGAGCCATGCGCCGAACGTCCACATAAGGGACATAATGCTCAAGAGCGTGGTAAAGGTGCATGCCGAAATGGACCAGGAGGAGGTGGTAAGATATTTCATAAAGCACAGGTTCCTCGCGCTGCCTGTAGTTAACAACGAACAGAAACTGGTCGG
Organism: Candidatus Omnitrophota bacterium; assembly: GCA_028706795.1. GTDB lineage: Bacteria > Omnitrophota > Gorgyraeia > Pluralincolimonadales > Pluralincolimonadaceae > Pluralincolimonas. The sequence continues at coordinate 1,327 of JAQTVK010000001.1, forward strand.
GATAGTGACGGCCGATGAGATGGTCGATATAGCCGAACTCGAGGCGGAAGACGATATCGCCAAGATAATCGGTACCGGCGTGGACGAGATAACGAGCCGGTCTATACCGCGCATAGTGCGCTTAAGGCTGCCGTGGCTCGCGATAAGCATAGTGAGCGGACTCGCGTGCGCGTTCATCCTCGGATGGTTCGAGCATGACATAAAGTCGGTTGTAGCGCTGGCGCTTTTTATTCCCATAGTGCTCGGTCTTTCGGAGAGCACCGGGATGCAGTCAGCTACGATAGTGGTAAGGAATATGGCCCTGGGCCGTGCGTCTCTTAAAGATGTCAGGTGGCTGCTCCAGAAGGAGATGTTCGTCGGGATCATCGTTGGGCTTGCATGCGGCATGCTTGTGGGCGGGGCCGCCACACTGTGGCAGGCCAATGCGAATCTGGGCGCGGCGCTGGCGATCTCAATGTCGATGTCGATAATCCTTTCAGGCGTCATAGGTTCCTGCCTGCCGTTCTTGTTCAAGCTGTTCAAAATAGACCCGGCGTTATCCTCCGGGCCGATCGTCCTTGCCACTTGCGACATAATGACCCTTCTTATATACTTCAGGGTTTCCGGGTTTTTCCTGGCAGGCCAATAAATCTTATACGGAGAATATGAATGAAAAAAACATACACTGCCGAACACGCCAAAAAGGGCGTAAAAGATATATTGCCGGATATCGAAGCCTTTCCGAACTTTCACAAGGGTTATGAGATAAAGATAGAGATACCCGAATTCACTTCAGTCTGCCCGAAGACCGGGCTTCCGGATTTCGGGACCATAACTATAAGGTATATGCCCGGCAGATCATGTATCGAACTGAAGTCGCTGAAATACTACATCATCGGGTTCAGGAATATGGGCATATTCTACGAGAACGCGGTGAACAGGATACTCAAGGACGTCGTCTCCTCGTGCAGGCCGAAATGGTGCATAGTGACCGGCGAGTTCAATGTCCGCGGAGGGATGAAGACGACCGTGACCGCGAGATACAGGATAAAATAATGCGCATCACCACAAGACAAGGCGACGGAGGCAGGACGCGCCTATGCGGCGGCAGGGCCGTCTCCAAATGCGACCCGAGCATAAAAGCGCAGGGCGCGATAGACGAACTCATATCCTTCCTAGGCCTCGCGAAAGTGAAGATAAAAGACCGGTCCGCAAAAAAGAAGATCGGGCTGATACAGAGGGACCTCTTCAGTATAATCGGGTGTATCTCGTCCGGCGGCAGGAAGGGCGCGGCCCCCGCGGTAAAAGATTGCGACGTAAGGATGCTCGAAGAGTTCGGTGACCTGATGGAGGGCCGCGGCCTTATGCCTTCGGGATTTGTCATCCCGGGAGTCAACGAGGGTTCTGCGGTCTTGCATGTTGCGAGGACGGTGGCACGCAGGGCCGAATGCTGCGTCGTCGAGCTGGGCAGGAAGTCTAAAATAGATCCATGCATTTTGGCTTACCTTAACAGGCTTTCAGACCTTTTATTTGTCCTGGCCGTCCGCGAGGAAGGGAGACCTGACCTGCTTAAAAGATGAACAGGATACTCCTTTGGATAATAGCGGTCAGGCCCCAATTCTTCACGGCGACTATAATCCCCATCGCGCTGGGATCGGCCGTAGCCCGTTACGACACCGGGTTTTTTGACTGGGGGCTCTTCTGGCTCACCCTCATCGGCGGGATCTTTATACACGGCGGGCTTAACTTCACCAACGCTTATTACGATTTCAAGACGGGGAACGACGTCATCAACAAGTCACCCACGCCTTTTAGCGGCGGTGTCAGGTTCTTACGCGAAGGAACGCTCAAATCCCGGCAGGTGCAAATGGCGGGATTTATCTGTTTCGCGGCGGGAAGCGCCGTCGGGCTTTATCTCAATTATATCTGCGGAGGATATACCATCCTCCTGATCGGGATCCTGGGCGTATTCATCGCATATTTTTATAACGCCGATCCCCTGAAGATAGGATATACGCGCTTGTCGGAGGTAACGACGGGTTTCGGGTTCGGGACGCTTATGGTGCTCGGCGCCTATTATGTCCAGGCGAAGAAACTTTCGTGGGAGGCGTTTTTCGCCTCTATTCCCATCGCGATACTCATCGCACTCGTACAATTCATAAACCAATTCCCCGATTACGAAGCGGATAAGGCGGCGCGCAAGAACAACACCGTTGTCATGGCCGGGAAGGCGAAGGCGGCCGGATATTACCGGTTCTTTCTGATGTCGGTATATCTTGTAGTCCTGGCCGGCATAGCCTTCAGGGTATTTCCGTTTACCGCTGTAATAACGTTCGTGACGCTGCCTGCGGCCGTAAAAGCAATAAGAGTTTCCGGCGCGCATTTCGATAAGATCAAGGAGTTGCTGCCGGCGAACGCGCTTACGATAGCGGTGCACCTCTCTTTCGGGATACTTTTTACTTTCGCGTATTTGTGGGGGACAAAATAGGAGGCAACAATGAGGACGGCGATGAAGGTATTGGCATGGACAGCAGCGTTGGTTTTTTCCTTTGCCGGGACCGCCTGCGCGCAGGAGAACTCGAGCGGGAACCTTCTTGCTTCCGGGGCTATGCAGGGGGCATGGGAGAACGGGGGGACGGCGAAACACTCCTATTCCTCACAGGGTGCCCGCACCGAAGGTGTGCAGGTATGTCAGCTAAGATATAACGTAAGCGGGCAGAAACAGGAAGCGGGTTTTTGGTTCGGGCTGGTGGGAAGGGACCTGAGCAAATACGGCGCCGTGACTTTCTGGGTGAAGGGCGGGAAGGGCGGAGAAATATTTAAAGTAGGGATGAAAGACGGCTCGTCGTTTGAGGAGAAGCTGGATATAAAGACGTACCTTCCGGCAGGCGTGACTACGGAATGGCAGAAAGTCACGATCCCCCTGGCGGATTTTACATCGATATACGACTGGTATAACATGGATAATTTTTCGATCACTTTCCATAACGATTACGGACAGCCGTTCACCGGGATGATCTACCTGGACGGGCTTACCTTGGAAGGCGAGAGGACCGGTGTCGTCAGGCCGCAGGCGAAAAGATGGGAAGCGCCTGAGCCTGCGACGATGACCGACGACCAATTCCTCGACCTCATCGAACACTCTGCATGCATGTTCTTCTGGGAGGAGGCGAATCCCGAGAACGGGCTGATCAAAGATACATGCAATACCCTCCTTAAGGACAATTCGCCGATGGCCAGCATCGCGTCGGTCGGGTTCGGCCTGCCTGCGCTGTGCGTGGCAGTGGAACGCGGCTGGCTCCCCGAAGATAAGGTCAAGGAGAGGATAATCACGACCCTTAAGTTTTTCAGGGACAGGGCAGAATGCGTCCATGGTTTTTATTATCATTTTCTGGACATGAAGACAGGGCTGCGCTGGGGCGATTGCGAGCTCTCCTCGATAGATACGACACTTCTTTTAGCCGGAGTCGTCTTCGTGGGCGAATATTACAAAGGCACCGAAATAGAGAGATTGGCGAAGGAGATCTACGACAGGGTCGATTGGGCGTGGATGATGGACAACGGCACCACGCCGAGCATGGGCTGGTTCCCGAACAAGGGGTTCCTCCCTTACAGGTGGTCGGGTTATACCTCCGAGCACCTGGTGTTGTATTTCATGGGCATAGGTTCGGATACACATCCGATGTCCCCTGATTCCTGGAGCGCCTACAGCAGGGGATTCACGACATATAAAGGTTTCAGGTTCACGGGCCCGCCGGCGTTATTTACCCACCAGTATTCGCATTGCTTCGTCGATTTCAAGGGCAAAGAGGACAATTTCATGGATTATTTCCAGAACTCGGTCCAGGCGACGCTGGCTAACAGGCAATGGTGCATCGATAACATGAGTCGCGGCAAAACCTACGGCCCGGACTGCTGGGGCCTGACTGCCTGCGACGGCCCGGACGGCTACAAGGCGTACGGGGCCCCTAACGGGGAGAACGACGGGACGGTATCGCCGACAGCGGCGATATCCTCGATCATCTTTACCCCGGACCTCTCGATAAAGGCGGCCAGGTATATGTACGCCAATCACAGGGATAAGATATGGGGCAAATACGGTTTCGTCGACGCTTTCAACTGGGACAGGAACTGGGTTTCGTCCAAATATATCGGCATCGACCAAGGCCCGATAGTCCTCATGATAGAGAACTACAGGACCGGGATGGTCTGGAAATATTTCATGCAGAACAAGAACGTCAAGAAAGCGATGAAACTTTGTAACTTTACCAAGCCGAAAAAGGTCCTCGATACGCTGGACCTCTCGGGCAAGTGGTATCTCAGGACCGGCGATAATATCAAGTGGGCTAAGCTGGCCTTCCCGGGCAAGGAATGGAAAGAGGTAAAGGTGCCGGCGGAATGGGAGACGCAGGGATTTGCCAACTACGACGGATACGCGTGGTATTGGTACAGCTTCAAGCTATCCAATGAGAAGAGGAACATCTGGAAGGAGAAAGGCGCCAAGATAATACTCCAGTTCGGGGGGATCGATGATGTCGATATGACCTTCTTCAACAATAACCTCGTGGGCCAGAGCGGAATGTTCCCGCCGCATGTCCAGTCCGTATGGGAGAAGGAAAGGAATTACGGGATCCCCGCAGGCATTGTGAACGCCAATTCGCAGAATGTGATAGCGGTGAAGGTATACGACTCCGAAAGGAAGGGCGGCATCTATAAAGGGCCGGTGCAGATAAAGGTAATAAAGGAAGAAGACCTGGAATAGATGACAGGGAAGAGGGATTTTTTCGAGATACCCGATTGCGCCTGGAGGAGGGGCCTCGGAGACGTGCCTTCGGGCACAGCGAGCTCCTGCCCGGACAGGGGCGTAGCACTCGGAGGGTTCGGCGCCGGCGCGTTCATGTACAGCATCTCCGGCGCATTCGGCCCGTGGGCGCTCAAATGCGGCTCCTACGACCAGACGTGGCTTTACGAAGGCGCGTTCCATATCTACGAGAAAGTCGGGAACGGCCCGGCTAAGGTAAAGACTCTCGGGACGAACCCGTCGCTCAAACCGGCATGGGATAAATTGAATAAAGGGGAAGCCGTATATTATGCCCTCCAGCCCAAGGGATGGGTCACGTACGGCTGCTTTACCCTTGATATTTCGCAGAAGTTCTTCTCCCCGATAATCGCCAATAATTATAAAGAGACGTCTTATCCTGTCGCTGTCTGGCAGTTCAAATTTACTAACCCGGCCAAAGAGAGGGCCGAGGCCTCAGTGATGTTCACCTGGCCGCAGCCGCCTTTCAGCGGCCCCCTGCGCCGGAGCGGGTATAAAAATAACCTCAAGGAAGACGGCGGCGTCACCGGGATAGTTTTAAAGGCCGACCGGCCGGACAATACGCCGGAGACGCAGAATTCAGAATGGTGTATCGCCTCGAGGGCAGGTAAAGGAGAGAATTTTACATACGCCCTCAGCTGGAATAAAGACGGCGACGGCTCCGAGGTCTGGAGGGATTTTAAGGCCGACGGGCTTCTCGATAACAGGCGGCTCGACGGTTCGGATTCGGCCGCGGCCATAGCGGTCAAGGTCTCGCTTGGTCCCGGCGAGTCAAAGACGGTGCCGGTCGTCCTATCGTGGGATTTCCCGGTCGTGAAATTCGGCGACCCGTGCGTCACCGGTACCGAATGGTGGAGGAAGTATACCGAATATTTCGGGCGGGATTCCGCGCAGTCCTTTAATATCGCGAAAGAGGCACTCGCGAATTACCCGGATTGGGAGAAGAAGATCGACGCGTGGATGAACCCCGTCATAAAGAACAAAAAATATCCGGCCTGGCTTAAGACCGCGGCTTTCAACGAATTGTATTATACCCAGTTCGGCGGGACGTTCTACGAATCCGGGCTTAAGTCCGGCCACGACCGGGAATATATGGGGCTCCACGAGGATGACCATAAGTTCTTCGTCATGGAATCGATCGGGTACCCGTTCTGCGAGACTTTCGACGTCAGACATTACTGCTCGATATTGATGCTAAAATTCTGGCCGGAGATAGAACGGGACATACTGAGGTGTTTCGCCGACGGGATCATGCATTATGACGGCTTGCACCAGACGCCGCACGACTTCGGCGTGCCGACCGGCGACCCGTTCTTTAAATTCGACGCCTACGGGACGAACAAATTGCACTGGAAGGACCTGCACGCCAAGTTCATCCAACAGGTCGCCAGGTATTATTATGTCCGCGAGGACAGGGAGTTCCTCGACTACTGCTGGACGGCGGTGAAGATGACCTACGATTACATGAAATCCCAGGACACGGACGGCGACGGGCTGCCGAATAACAACGGCTCGGACAACACCTACGACGCCTGGGGCTTATACGGCACCAGCCTCCTGTGCGGCGGGCTCTGGATCGGCGCGCTCGAAGCGATAGCAAAGCTCGCGCATGTCCAACGCGACCCGATACTCAAGGAAGCTCTTGCCCTTCTTGATAAGGCGAGGACGAATCTCGACAAGCAGCTGTGGAATGAAGCGGGGCAATATTACAGGATGGATACCGCCGGAAAGAATTCCGACGCCATAATGGCCGACGGGTTGAACGGCCAGAGATTCTGCGAGACAACAGAACTACCCGATATACTTCCGCGCGAACGCATGGTCAAATACCTGAAGAAAGTCTATGAGATGTGCGTCGCGCCGCTAAGCGATTTTAACGGCGACGGCGTAGGCGATTGCGGAGCCATTAACAGCAGGAACGCCGACGGAAGCGATATAAATATCAACATGGCCAAGGAAGTCTGGCCCGGTTCCACATATTTTATGGCCGCGACGATGTACCACCTCGGCCTTAAAGAAGAGGCGCTTAAGGCGGCTTACGGCTGCTATTATATCGTCTACGGACACGAACCGAGCGCCTACTGGTTCAACACCCCCGAAGGATGGCACGACGGCGGCGGTACGCCGCGGCCGGTCAATCCCGAGCAATACCAGCGCGCACGCGCCGTCTGGGAACTGCTCCTGGAGATAGACGACCCGTACGAGAATATCCTCAAATCCCTCTTCCGGCGTATAAGGGCAGGCAGCGAAGCTAAACTATTTCAAGGACGAAGCACTTAAGGTAATTCGATTCGGGGAAGTTGAGCAGGATGGGGTGGTCGGCAGGCTGGATGCGTTTCTCTACGAGGCGCGCGCGCCTGCGGGATTCAAACAAGGACTCTTCAAGGATCTCCATGAATTGCCCTTCCGAAAGGTTATAGGAACACGAGCAGGTCATAAGGTGCCCGCCTCTCTTCAATAATTTCATAGCCCTGAAATTTATGTCGATATAGCCGCGCGCCGCGGACTGTATGTCTTTCTTTGATTTCGCGAATGCGGGAGGATCGAGTACGATGAAATCGAACTGCCTTTCTTCCTTCTGGAATGATTTTAACGTCTCGGAGACCTTGCCCTCGACCGTCCTGATTTTCGCCAAGCCGTTTAGTTCCGCGTTCTGCTTTAACGCCTCGAGCGCCGGGCCCGAGGAATCGACCGCGGTCACTTCGTCTGCCGAGAGCGCCATATGCAGGGAGAAGAGGCCCTGGTACGAGAAGCAATCGAGCGCCTTGCCCCTGGAATATCTTTCCGAGGCGATATGGTTCTCGCGCTGGTCGAGATACGCGCCGGTCTTCTGGCCGTTCATTATGTCGACAAGGTATTTTATATTACCCTCGCCGACCTCTGCCTTTTCCGGCGGCGTGCCGTAAAGGACCTCTTTCTTCTCTTCGAGGCCCTCGAATTTCCTCATAGCCGAATCGTTCCTGGCTACGACAGATGCCGGCTTAAGCAGGTCTTTCAGGGCTTCAACGATGGTATCTTTTATAGTGTCCATACCGAGGGATAACGTCTGTATGGACAGGTGCTCGCCGTATTTATCCACGATGAGCGAAGGCAGGCCGTCGGCCTCGGAATGGACAATGCGGTATGCATCGGCGTCCTTTACGGTTTTTTTCCTGTATTCAATACATCCGGAGAGGCGGCTGCGCCAGAACCCCGCGTCGACAGGCACGTCATCATAAGTGATCATCCGCAGGGCGATCTTCGACCGTTCGTTATAGAAGGCCTTCGCAAGGAAATTACCGTTGTTGTCCAAGAGGGAAACTATCGTGCCGGAGAGGGAAGGGTCGCCTCTCTCGAGGTCGTCCTTATATATCCACGGGTGGCCGGTGCGGAACCATGCTGCGCCTTTTCTTGTGACCTTCAGGGACGGGTTTGACATAGATTGATTCTAACAGGCGCTATACTTGAATGTCAACCCTTCGCTTCGCTCAGGATGGCCATTATTTGATATGGCGGGGGCACATTGTGATATAATATCGCCGACATGGAAAAGAAAGGGAAGATAAGGCAAAGCCTCAGGAATTCCTTCATAGACGGCGCATTCTGCTCGGCGATGATAGGTTTTGTCGACCAGTATATAACGCCGTTCGCAGTCGCGCTTAAGGCGACGAGCGAGCAGATAGGCATGCTTACCGCTTTCCCGAACCTCGTCGCTTCACTGATACAGCTCAAATCGGCGGACGTTACCGAACACCTCAAGAGCCGCATGAGGATTATAAGGATATTCGTATTCTTCCACGCCTTTATGTTCCTTCCCATCTTGCTTATACCGCTCATTTTTACCACTAACAGGGCGTTATGGCTTATCCTCTTTGTCACGATGGCGGCCTCTTTCAACGCGTTCCCGGGCCCGGCATGGACGAGCCTGATGGCCGACCATCTTCCAGCGCGCAGCAGGGGAAAGTATTTCGGCTGGAGGAACAGGCTGTTGGGCATGATCACCGTGGCGTGCGCGTTCCTCGCGGGTTTTATCCTCAACATCTTCGGCAAGGACAAACTCTACGGTTTCATGGTGATACTCGGGCTTGCTTTTGTGTCGCGGTTCATATCGTGGTATTTCCTGAGCAAGATGTACGAGCCGCCGATAAAGGTCACAAGAGAGCACTATTTCACGTTCTGGGATTTCATAAAAAGGACGAAGCAATCGAATTTCGCGAAGTTCGTCATATATGTCGCCAGCATCAGTTTCGCCCAGAATATCTCGGGGCCGTTCTTTGCGGTCTATATGATCAGGGACCTCAACCTAAGTTACGGCATGTACACCATCATAGTGACGTCCTCGACCATAGCGACCCTGCTTACCATGGGGATCTGGGGAAGGCATGCCGACGTGGTCGGCAACATGAAAGTCATAAGGCTCACGTCGTTCTTCATACCGGTCATCCCGGTCTTATGGCTCTTCTCGCATAATGTCTACTATCTTATAATAATCCAGCTGTTTGCCGGATATGTCTGGGCCGGATTCAACCTCTCGATATTTAATTTCGTATATGACGCGGTCACGCCGGAGAAGAGGACGCGCTGTGTTTCGTATTTTAATGTCATAAACGGGACAGCGATATGCTGCGGCGCCTTGTTGGGAGGTTTCCTTGCGAAGAGCCTGCCGCCGATATCCGGCCAGCGGCTGTTGACCTTATTTTTGCTTTCGGGCGTCCTGCGTGCCGTATTTTCCGCGACTATGCTTCCCATGATAAAGGAGGTCAGGCGTGTGGAAAAGATCAGCAGTCTCGATCTCTTCTTCAGTATCACCCGGTTGCGCCCGATAGAGGTAGAGGGCGAAAAAGATATTTAGCCCCGTTGACTTTTGCATAGGCATGGTCTAATATTGTAGCAGGAGAACGCGCGATGAAACTCGCCAAGATATACTCATTGATATTCATCCCTCCTTTAGCGCAGTATGTCGTCACTTTGGAAGAAGTGGACGGCTCGAGGCTTATACCCATATGGATAGGAGTGAGCGAGGGAACATCGATCGTGATGGTCCTCGAGGGCGGGAAATTCAAAAGGCCGCTGACGCACGACCTTACCATAAACCTCATCAAGGCGCTCGGCGGCTCGCTCGAGAAAGTCATCATAAGTGACCTGAAGGATAACGCCTATTATGCCACCATCATCTTAAGGCAGGGTGATAAGGCGCTTGAGATAGATTCGCGGCCGTCCGACGCCATAGCCCTGGCCGTGAGGACCGGCGCCCCGGTATTTATCGACGAGAAGGTTCTCGGTCTCTGTCCGGTCATAAACAAGCCCATTAGCGAAGATGAGGTGAAAAATTTCGAGAAAGAAATAGAGAGCCTGCGGCCGGAAGAGTTCTTCAAGAAGCTGGACGCCGAAGGCGGGAAGTCGAAAGGCGGGCTGGAATAAGATGATAGTGACGAAGGACGCCGCAAGGGAAATATCGCCGTCTATCGACGAAACCATCCGTTTCGGTAAGGAAGTGTGCGGCGATTTCCAGGCCGCCTCATCCAGGGAATGGATAGAGACGAACGGCCTCGGCGGTTACGCGTCATCGACCATAATCGGGACCAACACCCGACGTTATCACGGTTTGCTCGTGGCAGCGGTAGGGCCTTCGCTCGCGCGCATGGTAGTCCTGTCAAAACTTGAAGAGACCCTTGTACTGAAAGACGGCAGCCGGTATAACCTATCCTGCAACAATTACCCCGGCGGCATAACCCATCCCGAAGGCTACAGGTATCTCGAGGAGTTCAGGCTGGACCCGTTCCCGGTATTTACCTACAAGGCCGGGGATGTGACTATAGAGAAGGCCGTCTTCATGGTCCACGGCGAGAATACGACCGTGATCACTTATAAGGTGCTGAAATCTCCGGGTTATCTCGAGCTTTTGCTGCAACCGCTTATCGCAGCGCGCGATTACCACTGGGTATCGATGGAGAACTCAGGCTTCGACAGGTCGGTCGAATGCCTGGACGGGTATATCAAGATGAAGCCGTACGGCGAGTCGCCGATAATTTACCTGGCCAATAACGCAGACAGGTTCGAGCGGACGGGATATTGGTACAAGTCCTTCGAGTACCAGCGCGAAAAGGAGAGGGGTCTCGAATACCACGAGGACCTGTACAGCCCCGGCGAACTCGGCTTCCTGGTCAAGGAAGGGGATAAGGCTTATATCGTCGCCTCTACCGAGGGACGCAAGATGCGCTCGCTCGAGGTCCTCGAGTCGAGCGAGGTCCTGAGGCACAGCGAGATCTCAGCCGCGGTCAACCTGAAGGATGATTTTGCGGTGCGGCTGGCGAACGCGTCCGACTCGTTCCTGATAAAGAGGGCGGACGGCCTGTCGACGGTAGTCGCGGGCTACCACTGGTTCTGGGATTGGGGCAGGGACGCCCTTATATCGCTTCCCGGGTTGACCCTTACCCTCGGAAGGTACGACGAGGCGAAAGATATCCTGCTGGCGTTCGCGAAATATTGCGACGAAGGGATGATACCCAATAGGTTCCCGGAGAAGGCGAAAGAGCCCGAATATAACAGCGTCGATTCGTCCCTATGGTTCTTCTGGGCGATACACAAATTCCTCGAATATACCGGCGATTACGATTTCATCGAATCGAATATGCTCGACTGCCTCGAAGAGATAATACAGTTCTACATAAACGGGACGCGCTACGGCATAAAGATGGACAGGGACGGGCTTATCGCCACCGAAGATACGGACACGCAGCTCACATGGATGGACGCGAAGATCGGGGGATGGGTAGTGACGCCCAGGAACGGCAAGGCCGTAGAGGTCAACGCGCTGTGGTATAACGCGTTGAAGATAATGGAAGATATATGCGAGAAGCTCAACCTCAGGTACCGGCACGAATGCGCGCGGCTCGCCAACCTTACGAAAAAAAGTTTTGAGATAGTCTTCTGGAACGAGGCCGGGGGCTACCTGTATGACTGCGTTAATGAAGGAGGGCCGGATGCTTCGTTGCGCCCTAACCAGATATTTTCCCTCAGCCTCCCGTACCGGCTGATCGGGAGAGAGAAGGAAAAGAGGGTCATCGATGTGGTGGGGAAAGAGCTACTCACGCCTTACGGCTTGCGCTCGCTCTCGCCGAACGACAGGAATTACCGCGGCGTATATTCCGGGGACCAGCGCATGCGCGACGCCTGTTATCATCAGGGCACGGTATGGCCGTGGCTATTAGGGCATTTTATCACCGCCTACCTTAACGTCTACGGCAGGAATAAGAACACGAGACGTGAAGCGAGGAGATTTTTAGCGCCTCTCGCGGAACACATCAAAGACGCCGGCCTCGGGACGGTATCCGAGATCTTTGACGGCGACCCGCCCTATAATCCGAGGGGGGCCATATCGCAGGCGTGGAGCGTGGCCGAGATATTGAGGGTATATAAGGAAGAACTGCAATGAAATCGGAGAAGCAGATCTTTAATATCGATCCGACGGATTTCGCTTTCGCGCTGGTCAAGTTATTGGCCGTTTTCGGCGCGATGATATGGGGATTGTACCATCCGATGTCCCCTAGTGCCAAGCTTTTCTTCCTCATCCTTATCGGGTTCTACTTCGTTTATAATTTGGCGCTCTATTTGTGCGTATTCAAGTTCGCCGACAAGGCCCCCAAGATATATTTCTTTGAGCTGCTCGTCGACCTCATCTTCCTAAGCGTAATCGTGCCGATGACCGGCGGGCTCAATTCGACCTTCACCTTGGGATTTTTCCTCCTCGCCGCCATACATTCATTTTATTACGGCCTCTTCGCCAGTATAGGCATAGCCCTGCTTGTCTCGGGCGTCTATATTTTTTCCTGCCCGCACTGCCTGACCCAGATCCACTGGACCGATATCTCCCTGCGCGCGGGATTTTTGCTGCTTCTGGCCGTTACTATGGGGTATCTTTCGGAAAGGGAGAGGAGGATGCACCGCCAGCTCGTCAATGCCGAACAGCTCGCGGCTATGGGGCTGATGTCGTCCCAGATAGCGCACGCGGTAAGGAACCCCCTCAGCACCATCAGCCTTAGCACCGAGCTCCTTGCCGACGAGATAAAGAAATGCCGGGGGGTCGATACCAGGGAAGCCGAGACGCTGATAGGTTCCATCATGAGCGAGGTCCAGGAGGTCAACGATGTCGTCGAGGAACATCTCAAATTCATGAGGAAGTCAAAATCCGAATACAGGAACAGTGACGTAAACGCCCTTCTCGATTCGCTCATAAAGTTCCTGGAAAAAGAAGCGAGCCATAAAGGCATCTCTTTCCTGAAGGAACTCGAGAGAAACCTGCCCAACGCCAGGATCGAAGAGAGCAGGCTGCGGCAGATCATGCTGAACATAATGAGGAATTCCTTCGAGGCCATGCCGGCGGGCGGACAGATCAGGGTCTATACGAAAAAGGAAAAAGATGGCGTCGAGATCACGGTAGAGGATACCGGGGTGGGGATATCCCGGGAAAATCTCAGGAGGGTATTCGAGCCCTTTTTCACGACAAAGGATGTGGGCACCGGGCTTGGGCTTTATATAGCGCGCGACATGGTCATTACCGCAGGCGGGGGGATATCCTGCGAAAGCAAAGTCAATAAAGGCACTAAAGTAAAAATAAGATTACCGTTCATGTCTTGAAAAGGAGGCGCTTAAATGGCAAGGATATTACTGGTCGACGATGATGTGGAGTTCGGTATAGTCCTCTCCAAGATATTGAAGAGTGAGGGGTATGAGACGTCGGTCGCTCTTAATACCGCCGAGGGCCTCGATGCCCTCAAGAAGGAGAAGTTTGATATCATCTTCGCTGACCTCTCCATGCCGGGCGAGAACGGGCTTGTCTTCCTGCAGAAATCGAAAAAGATGTTTCCCGGCATCCCGGTAGTCATGATAACGGCCTTCGGTGACTGGGATATATACGCCAAGGCGATAGAGACCGGCGTGAACAAATTCGTCAACAAGCCGGTAAAGAAGGAAGAGATAGTCCAGGTGATAAAGGAAGTTTTGGGTTCCTAGAAATTGCTATGCGATTTCCGGGAGCTGGGGAGATTTTGGTTGACAATTTTGCCCCTTCCTAATAAAATACCCCTATCCCACCTTTTCGTTATACTCGGAAAGGCTTGTCCCGACCTTCGTCAAAGGGAGGGGCTTCTTTAACCTAAAAAATCTAAGGAATATGAAATGAGCTCAGACGGTCTGGACAGACTTTTCAACCCCCGTTCTATCGCCGTGATCGGCGCATCCCCTAAAAAAGGCAAGATCGGCCACGATGTACTATTCAATCTCAAGGAATACGGATACAAAGGGAAAATATATCCCATAAATCCCAAGGATACCGAGGTCATGGGCGATAAGGCCTATCCGTCGGTTCTCGACGTAAAAGAAGATATCGACCTTGCGGTCTTCGCCATTCCCGCGGCAGGCGTTATAGAAGTCATGAAGGAATGCGGAAAGAAAGGCATCAAGGCCGCGATAGTCATAACCGCGGGTTTCAAGGAGACCGGCCCGGAAGGGAAAAAGCTCGAACTGGAATTGGCGGCGGTGGCAAAAGAGTACGGCGTCCGCGTCTTAGGCCCCAACTGCCTCGGGTTTATCAGCTCCACCGCCCACCTTAACGCTTCGTTTGCCGCAATCTCACCGCTTCCCGGCGATATAGCTTTCTTCTCCCAGTCAGGCGCCTTGTGCACTGCCATACTCGACTGGGCGGTAAAGGAGAAGATAGGTTTCTCGAAGTTCGTGAGTATCGGCAATAAAGCGGATATATCGGAGACGGACCTGTTAAAGGCGCTCGGAGAAGATCCCGACACCAAGGTCATCCTTGGCTATATCGAGGACGTGAAGGACGGCAAGGAATTTATGCGCGTCGCCAGGGAGGTCACGGCGAAGAAGCCGGTGATTATCTGCAAGGCCGGCGGTTCCAAGGCCGGGGCCAAAGCGGCGTCGAGCCATACCGGCAGCCTCGCCGGTTCGGAAGCGGCATTTGATGCGGCGTTCGCCCAGACCGGGATAATACGCGCAGCCAAGATCGAGGACCTTTTCGACTACGCGGTCGCGTTTTCGTACCAGAAACTTCCGCTGGGCCCGAACCTCGCGATAATAACGAATGCCGGCGGCCCGGGGATAATCGCGGTGGACGCGGTAGAACGTTCGAAATACGCGAAAGTCGCGCCTTTGAGCAAAGAGACGGTGGAATACCTCAGGGGGGCGCTTCCCAAGACAGCCGCTTTGAATAATCCCGTGGACGTCATAGGCGACGCCGACGACCAGAGGTACAAGATCGCGGTAAGCGCGCTTTTGAAAGATACGAACGTAAACGGGCTGATAGTCATACTTACTCCCCAGAGCAACAGCAAGATAAAGGAGACCGCAGACGTCCTCGTGGCAGCCAAGGACAGCAAACCCATATTCTCGAGTTTTATCGGCGGCAAGATGGTGGAAAAAGGGACGAATATCCTGCAGGATAATAAAATACCGAATTTCCTCTTCCCGGAACGCGCCATCGCGTCATTCAATATAATGGTCAAATACAAGAGGATGCTCGACATCCCGAAAGAGGGCATAAAGGCGTTCAAGGTCGACAAGGACAAGGTAAAAAAGATCCTCGACGCGGCAGCCAAGTCCGGGCAGAAAGAGATCCCCGAATATACCGCGCGCGATATCATAGAAAGTTACGGTTTCAGGCTTCCGAAGAGCACTCTAGCCAAGAACGCGGCTGAAGCGCGCGCCGCGGCCGAGAAGACGGGTTTTCCGGTGGTGATGAAGATAGCCTCGCCTGACATACTGCATAAATCGGATGTGGGAGGCGTTAAGGTCGGGCTCAAGGACGCCAAGGAAGTCGAAGCGGCGTTTGACGAGATAATGAAAAAATCCAAAGCAGCGGTGCCGAACGCAAATATCCTGGGGGTCCTCGTCCAGGAGATGGTCTCCGGCGGCAAAGAGGTCATACTGGGAATGTCGAAAGACGCGCAATTCGGGCCGATGCTGATGTTCGGCCTCGGCGGCATCTACGTCGAGGTGCTCAAGGACGTATCTTTCAGGATAGCCCCGATACTCCCGCGCGAGGCTGCTGAAATGGTAGATTCGATAAAATCTGCCGCGCTCCTTAAGGGCGCCCGCGGCGAGAAACCCGCGGATATAGATTCGATAAAGGAAGGGTTGCTCAGGCTTTCGCAGCTGGTCACGGATTTTCCCATGATAAAAGAACTCGATATAAACCCGCTTAAGGTTTTTCCGGCTGAAGGCAAGGGCGGCAGTATGGCGATAGACGCCAGGATAAGCATAGAACTAGAAAAATCTAAATGATATCGACTGAAGAGAGGAAGACCCCCCTCTACGAGGCCCATAAAAGCCTCAACGCAAAGATAGTCAATTTCCACGGCTGGCTTTTGCCTATCCAGTACACGAGCATTATCGAGGAGCATGACGCAACCCGCACCAAAGCGGGACTTTTCGATATCTCCCACCTCGGAAAACTCGAGGTCTCCGGAAGATCCGCTAAACAATTCCTGCAAAAGATCTTCACTAATAATATAGAAAAGGCCGCCTCAGGGGGCATAGTCTATTCCCCGTTATGCAACGAGAACGGCGGGACGTTAGATGACGCCTTCATATATAACGCGGGCAAGGACAGGTATATCCTTATCGTGAACGCCTCGACCTTCGAAAAAGACCTCGCGTGGATACGGTCCCATAACACTGAACAGGCCGACATAAAAGATATAAACGATTCGCTGGGAGGGATAGCCATCCAAGGGCCGGCCTCGCAGCAGATATTGTCCCATTTTTGTAAAGCCTACATCGACGAGCTCAAACACCGCCATTTTGTCGAGACCGAAGTCGACGGTTCTTACGCGCTCCTTTCGAGGAGCGGATACACCGGCGAGGACGGGTTCGAGATGTTCATACCGGCAGGCAAGTGCATAAAGGTCTGGAACGATATCCTGGCCTCCGGGAAAGGATACGGCCTGGTCCCGGCGGGACTTGGCGCAAGGGATACCTTAAGGCTCGAGGCGGGATGCCCGCTTTACGGCGTCGATACCGACGAATCCAAGACGCCGCTGGAGTCCGGGCTGGAGAGGACGCTTGACCTCAGCAAGGATTTCATCGGCAAAAAGGCGATACTCGAGAGGAAAGCGAAAGGAATAAAAGAGACGCTGACGGGATTCAAGATGATGGATAAAGCGATCCCGCGCACCGGATATATCGTAGAAAGGGACGGAAAGAATATCGGTATCGTGACGAGCGGGACTTATTCGCCTACCCTGAAAGAAAACATAGGCTTCGCTTACGTAGCGCCGGAAAATTCGAAAATAGGCGGGACGTTCGATGTGATAATCCACGGTGAAAAGAAGAAGGCCGTAGTTGTGGATACGCCATTCTATAGGAGGAAAAAATAATGGTCGATCTGGATAAGCTGCGTTTTACGAAGACGCACGAATGGTTGAGGGTCGAAGGCAACACCGGTTACGTAGGCATAACAGACCACGCCCAGAAAGAGATAACCGATGTCGTCTTCGTCGAACTTCCCAAGATAGGTAAAGAGGTAGCGAAGGCAGGCGAGGCCGCGGTAGTCGAATCGGTAAAGGCCGCCTTCTCGATATACGCCCCAGTGTCCGGGAAGGTCGTAAAAGCCAACGATGCGGTCGAAAAGGACCCTTCCCTGGTCAACAAGTCGCCTTACGAAGAGGGCTGGTTCTTTGCAATAGAGATAAAGGATAAGTCCGAAATTGATTCCCTGATGACACAGAAGGATTACCTCGAATTCATAAAGACCGGAGCGCATTGATTTGAAGTATTCCCCGCATACGGAAAAAGACAAGAAAGAGATGCTCGCCGCCATAGGAGCGGCATCGCCGGAAGAGCTTTTCGGTGCCATCCCCAAGGAATTCCGTTTGCAAAAACTTGACCTGCCCGAAGGGATCTCCGAGCTTGAGCTGAAAAAACTTATATTTGAAAAAACAGGAAAGAACTATTCTACCCAGAAGCTCGATTCATTCCTTGGCGGCGGCGCATACGAGCATTATATCCCGCAGGCCGTCGAATCGATAATATCGAGGGGAGAATTCCTTACCGCATACACGCCGCACCAGGCCGAGGCGAGCCAGGGTACGCTCCAGGCGATATACGAATACCAGAGCCTCATCTGTGAATTGACCGGCATGGACGTTGCCAATGCCTCGATGTACGACGGCGCGTCAGCCTTGGCCGAGGCGGTAATACTTGCCGTAAGGGAGACAGGAAGGAACCGCGTGATATTCTCGAGTTCCCTGCATCCCGAGTACAGGCAGGTAATGAAGACCTATTTCGAAGGATATAGGATAGAATTCGTCGAGATACCGCATGCCGGCGGGCTCTTCGATGAAGCCGCGTTGAAGAGGGAGGCTAACGATTCCACCGCCTGCGTCATCGTCCAGAACCCGAATTTCTTCGGCAGCATCGAGAAGGCCGACAAGATCGAAGCCATCTGCCATTCCTGCGGCGCGCTCCTTATCGCCTGCGTCAATCCCGTATCGCTCGGCATATTAAAAGCCCCGGGCGAATATAACGCGGATATCGCGGTCGGCGAAGGCCAGCCTCTCGGCATACCGATGAGTTTCGGCGGGCCGTACCTCGGTTTCTTTGCGGTAAAGGAGAAACACATGCGCAAGATGCCGGGAAGGCTAGCCGGCATGACGAAGGATGTCGAGGGAAAGCGCGGTTTCGTCCTGACGATGCAGGCGCGCGAACAGCATATCCGCAGGGAGAAGGCGACGTCCAATATCTGCAGCAACGAAGGGCTCATGGCCCTGGCCGCGTGCATCCATCTTTCGTTGTTGGGAAAAGAAGGGATAAGGGAAGTAGCGCGGCAGAACGTTTTAAAGAGCCATTATCTTAAAGATAGTATACTTAAATTGAGCGGGTTCGAGCTGATGTTCGAGGCGCCGTTCTTCAACGAATTCGTGGTAAGGTGCGGGAAAGAGACGGATAAGATAACCGGCGACCTGCTCAAGCACGGCATGATAGGCGGCCTGCCGCTCGGCAGGTTCCGCGCCGATATGAAGAATTGCATGCTGATCTGCGTCACCGAGACGAAGTCGAAGGATGACCTCGACAGGTTCGCGGAACTCCTTGGGAAACACTAATGGAAAAACTCATCTTCGAGATAAGCAGCCCCGGCAGGAAGGGTTATTCGCTCCCTAATCTCGATGTCCCGGATGCTGATATAAAGTCGTTCATCCCGCAGGAATACCTGCGCAAGGACGAGCCGGACCTTCCCGAGGTCAGCGAGCTCGACTGCGTGCGGCATTTTACGCGCCTCTCCCAGTTAAATTATTCCATCGACACCAATTTCTATCCTCTCGGATCATGCACTATGAAGTATAACCCGAAGATAAACGAGAAGATGGCCGGCCTTCCGCAATTTACCGGGCTCCATCCTTACCAGCCGGATACGAGCGTGCAGGGGATGCTGGAAGTGCTTTATGAGACGGAGCAGGCCCTCTGCAAGATCTGCGGGATGGACGCTTTTACGCTGCAGCCCGCGGCCGGGGCGCACGGCGAACTTACCGGGATGCTTATCGTGCGCGCGTACCATACGTCAAAAGGCAACCCGCGGAAAAAAGTTGTAATACCTGATTCCGCGCACGGCACCAATCCGGCCAGCGCCGCTCTCTGCGGATACGAAGTCGTCACCGTAAGATCGGATAAGGCCGGCCGCATCGACCTTGAAGCGCTGAAGAGCGTAATGAGCGATGAAGTCGCGGTGCTGATGCTTACCAATCCCAATACGTTAGGGCTATTCGAGAAGAACGTAAAAGAGATAGCCGATATCGTGCATAAGGCCGGCGCGCTCCTTTACCTGGACGGCGCCAACTTAAACGCGCTCCTCGGAGTGGCCAGGCCCGGGGATATGGGATTCGACGTATGCCACGTTAACCTCCACAAGACTTTTTCGACGCCGCACGGCGGCGGCGGGCCGGGCTCAGGCCCGGTCGGGGTAAAGGCGATCCTTGCTGATTTCCTTCCCATCCCAAGGATAAAACAAAAGAGGAGCAAGTTTTTATTCGATTACGACGCTAAAAGATCGATAGGCAGGGTCCGTGCCTTTTACGGGAACACGGGCGTGATAATAAGGGCGTATTGTTATATGAAATTGCTCGGAAGCGACGGCCTGAAAGACGCCACGTTCGAGGCGGTCCTTAACGCGAATTACCTGAAAACGAAACTCAAGAACGACTATCGGCTCGCCGTAGCTGACGAGCCGTGCATGCACGAATTCGTCCTTACCGGCAAGGACAAGAAGGAGCTCGGCGTAAAGACGCTGGATATCGCGAAACGCCTCCTGGATTACGGGTTCTACGCGCCCACTGTATATTTCCCGCTTATCGTCGAGGAGGCGATAATGATAGAACCGACCGAGACCGAATCGAAAGAAACGCTTGACGCCTTCGCCGAAACGATGATAAAGATAGCCGCGGAAGCGAAGTCTAACGCCTCGCTCTTGACCGGGGCGCCGCACATAACCCCCGTACGCAGGCTCGATGAAGTCCTCGCCGCAAGGGAGCTTAATTTAAGATGGAAAAGACCTGGCGCCTGATAATTGACGCTGCCCGCGAGCCGGCGGCCAACATGGCCCTCGACGAGGCAATAATGCAGCGCATGGCGGAAGAGCCGTCTGGCCCCACCCTGAGAATATACCGTTGGACATACCCATGCGTCTCTATCGGCAAATTCCAGCGGCTTGACGATATCCCGTTTTTGAAGAGTAGCGTCCCGATCGTCCGAAGGCCGACGGGCGGCGGTTCGGTATACCATGACGAGCTCGGGATCACGTATTCCCTGGTCTTCGGCGAGCGCTCAGGCGTAATGCCCGAAGGCACCGCCGCCTCATACCGGCATATTCACGAAGGCATTGCCGCCGCGGTAAGGGAATTGGGCCTTGAAGCCGGACTTTATGCCCCGGTTTCGGATACGGCCAAGGCGTTCGGTTCGTGTTTTGCCCTGCCCGTCAAGTCGGATGTCGTCTCGCACGGGAGCAAGATAGCCGGCGCGGCCCAGAGGCGCAGGTTCGGGATAGTATTGCACCAGGGAGAGGTCAGTTTGCCACTTGACGTTTGGCGTAAATGGTCGTATAATAATGCCTTAAAGATATTCATAAACTGCCTCTCTAAACAATTACAGGCTGAATTCCTCGAAGGACGGATCACCGATAAAGAAGAGCGTTTAGCCGAAGCATTGCTTATGGAGCGTATGGAGGAGGTGACCAGATGAAAGCGAAGGTAGATCCGAATCTCTGCACAGGATGCGAGCTCTGCACTAATATATGCCCGGAAGTTTTCGAGATGAAAGGTGATATCGCTTCCGTGAAAGTCAACCCGGTCCCAGCGGCTGCCGGGGAGACATGCAAGGAAGCTAAGGATAGCTGTCCCGTTGAAGCCATCTCTATAGAGGAATAAAAAAAGGGGGAAATAAATGAAGAAGTTGGCATTGTTGGTTTTAGCAGTAATGATCGTAACGTGCATGGTAGCCGGTTCAGCCTGCGCCGCGGAACAGGAGAATGGTTTTGTGAAATTCTGGCGCGGTGTATTCCACTGGCCGTTCAACGCCGCTAAAGATTCCGCCCAGGTAGTCGGCGATACGGGCATGAAGGCCGTTGGGACCGTGGCGGACGAAGGGAAAGCTGTAGGCGGGACGCTTACCGGCGAAGAAGGAGCCGCAGAAAAAGTAGTTACAAATCCGGTAACCGGGACAGCCGACACCGTTAAGACCGGAGTCGTAGGTACCGCGGAGATGCCCGGAAAATCCGTTGAGGAATCCTGGCCAGCCGAAAAGAAATAAAAGCATTTTCTTGAATCTCAAATAAAGCCCGGGACCTTTGAAGCTCCCGGGCTTTATACCTAATAAGACAAATATGGGCAAAACAATTTCGGAAAAGATATTGTCCGAGCATTCCGGGAAGGACGTAAAGGCGGACGATTTTGTCATCGCCAAGGTGGACCTATGCCTGCTGCAGGACGGCACCGGGCCGCTCGCGGTAAAGCAACTCGAGCACCTTGGGATAAAACGCGTCGTCAACCCGCAGGGTATAGCCGTATTCCTCGACCACGCGGCGCCCTCACCCAGGAAAGAGCTCTCGAACGACCACATAACGTTAAGGAATTTCGCGAGGAAGACGGGCTGTTATTTATTCGAGATCGGCGAGGGGGTGTGCCACCAGATAATGAGCGAACTCTTCACCTCTCCCGGCAATGTCCTTGTCGGCGCCGATTCGCATACCTGCACGGGCGGGGCATTGGGCGCTTTCGCGACAGGGATGGGCTCTACCGATGTGGCTGTTGCCATGGGCCTTGGCAAGACGTGGTTCCGCGTCCCGCAGACGATAAAGATAGCGGTCAGCGGCAAATTCGAGCCCGGCGTATACGCAAAAGATTTCATGTTATACCTTATCGGCACGCTCGGCGCCGAGGGAGCCACTTATAAGGCGCTGGAGTTTACCGGTGCGGCGATGGTGTCGCTTCCTATGTCGGAGCGGCTGGTGATATCGAATATGGCGGTCGAGGCCGGGGCCAAGGCCGGCATATTCGCCTCAGACAAGGTAACCAAGGCATATCTTAAGCAGCACGGCAGGGAAGAGAAGTACCGCGAGATGAAATCGGACAAGGACGCGAAATTCGAGAAAGTGATAAATATCGAAGTCGATAAACTGGCGCCTATGGTCTCGCTGCCGCACACGGTCGACAACGCGAAACCCGTGGATAAGATAGGGAAGGTAAAGATCCACCAGGTCTTCATCGGCTCGTGCACGAACGGCAGGATAGAAGACCTTAAATTGGTCGCGGGGATATGGAAAGGCCGTAAACGCGACCCGGACACGCGCGTCATCGTGACACCGGCATCGAAGGACGTATATCTTATGGCGGCCAGGGAAGGCCTGCTTGAGACATTCATCGAGTTCGGGGCGACGGTGACCACCCCGGGCTGCGGCGCGTGCGTCGGGGTGCACGGCGGCATACTGGGAGACGGGGAGAATTGCATTTCCACGTCGAACAGGAATTTCCTCGGCAGGATGGGCAACCCCAAGAGTTTCATATATCTCGCTTCGCCGGCGACTGCAGCTGCCTCGGCCATCAGAGGCGAGATAACAGATCCCAGGGAGTACCTATAATGATATTACGCGGAAAGGCGTGGAAGTTCGGCAACGATATATCCACCGACCTCATCGCCCCGGGAAGATATTTCCACCTCAGGTCTGATCTCAACGAGCTCGCGAAGCACGTCCTCGAGGACGCGGACCCGCAATTCGCCTCGAAGGTCGACAAGGGGGATCTCGTGGTTGGCGGCAGGAATTTTGGACTAGGCTCATCAAGGGAACATGCGCCGACCATAATAAAATTATCCGGCGTTTCGTGCGTGCTCGCAAAATCATTTGCGAGGATATTCTTCAGGAACGCGATAAACATAGGCCTGCCGGCCATAGAGTGCGATACCGACAAGATCTCCGCCGGGGATGAGCTCGAGGTGAGCCTTGAGAAGGGCGCGATAAGGAACGTGACAAAAAAGACCGACCTGAAATTCGCGCCGCTGCCGAAGGCGATGACCCAGATACTACAGGACGGCGGTCTGGTCGAGCATATAAAGAAACACGGGGATTTCAAGATTGAATAATCTCAAGGTCGCGGTCATAGGCGCCGGACAGGTCGGCGGGACATGCGCGCAGAGGATAGTGGAGAGGAAACTTGCCGATGTCGTGCTTGTCGATATCGCCGAAGGGCTGGCGAAGGGCAAGGCCTTAGATCTCGGCCAGGCGGCCTCGACGGAAGAGTATAATTTTAAGATAGAGGGAGGCTCGGACTATTCGCTCATAAAAGGCTCAGGCGCGGTCATCGTGACCGCAGGTCTTGCCCGCAAACCCGGGATGACGCGTGAGGACCTCCTCGTCAAGAATGCGGCGATCGTCAAGAATGCGGTTGAGAATATACGCAAATATTGCCCGGGATCTATTATAATAATGGTGACGAACCCGCTGGATATCATGACGTACCTGGCTTACAAGGTTTCCGGTTTTGAGAGCAGGAAGGTCTTCGGGATGGCCGGGGTGCTCGATACGGCAAGATTTAAATATTTTATAGCGGAAAAGCTCGGCGTATTGCCTTCGGAAGTGGAGGCCATGGTCCTCGGCGGCCACGGCGATTCGATGGTCCCGCTTGTCGAATACACCAAAGTGAAAGGCAGGCCGGTCTCAGAACTGATACGCGAAGGCGAACTTAAGGCCATAATACAAAGGACGCGCGACGGCGGCGCAGAGATCGTCTCGCTCCTTAAGACGGGAAGCGCTTTTTACGCGCCTTCGAGCGCGGTCTGCGAGATGCTCGAGGCGTTCATCAAGGATAAGAACGAGATGCTCCCGGTAAGCGCCTATTTGAACGGGCAATACGGGATCAAGGACCTTTATTGCGGCGTCCCTGCCAGGATAGGGGAGGACGGCGTCGAAGAAACGGTGGAATTGAAACTTTCGGACAAGGAACTGGCGGCGCTCCGCTGGTCTGCTGA
>JAQTVK010000067.1 GCA_028706795.1 Candidatus Omnitrophota bacterium
GCAGAAACAGCTCTCCGCTTTATCCCCTTCTACGCCGATCACGGTCCAGTAGGCCTGGCGGCCTCCTATCCATTCGGGATAATACTTCCTTTCCGAGGGTCTCGCTTTCATTTGGTAGTAACTTTGCGCGTCCAGCCGTTTTTTGATCTGCGGGACGACGTCTTCGTCCTGCACGAGCACTATCGGAGGCTTGGATATCCCGCCGCCGCCCCAATCATCGAATACGCGGAAAGTAAAATTATTCGGCTTGCCCGGCACCAGGTATTTCCCGACCGGTGAGACGGTCAGGGTCTGGTTCACGCTGCCGGGTATAGCCGAGTTCTTGACCCTGGGCCCGTATCCGGCGACGAACTGGCCGTTGACATACAATTCGTAAGCGTCGTCAACGCCGCCGACCATCAAAGCGGCTTTGCCGTCATTCCAGCTTGCGGGGATCAGGATATCTTTTTTATACCAGGCATACCCGTCGTAATTGGGGAAACCCTGGTCTTCCCAGAACCTCCCCGTCTCTATCTGTGTCCAGTCCTTGGAGGCGTCTGTCCTGAAATCCCATTTGCCCTCGAGCGGGATTATCCCTCCCGCGTCTATTTTGCCGGAATTATTTACATCGACGCCGGTTATCGAGATCTCGAAGAGCGAATATCCCCATTTTGTGGCCCTCTTCTTAAAGTCCAGTTTTATATACCTTGCCGCGGTCTTCTCGAACGAGACCTCTTCGTTGCCGCCTATTCCCTTATCCTGTTTATAGACGCTCTTCCAGTCTTTACCGTCGGAAGATAAGAGTATCTCATAAGAGGACGCGTAAGCCGTCTCCCAAAACAGCGTCAGGCCGGATATCTCCCTGGCCTCCCCGAGGTCGATCTCAAGCCATTCATTGTCGGAAAATTTGCTGCTCCAACGGGTGGCAATATTGCCGTCGAGGAGGTTCTCAGGGCTTAACGCGGCCTCGGATGAGGAAGCCGTTATCTTTATTTCCGAGGAAAATCCGTCGGAAGGAAAAAATAAAAGGAAGGCCGCCAATAAAACAACTGTGAGTTTTGTCCTGATAGTCATAATTTATACTGCTTCCATAGTTGAAGGCGGCTTGGGAGCGATATTATACGTGACGCTGACCACGCCCGGCACTTCCGCAAGTATGCGGTTTGCCAGCTTTTCCAGCGCGCTGAAAGACAACTGCGTCGGGCGCGCCTGGCGGGCGTCGATGCTGTCCCAGCAGCGTATCTCTATCTGCTGGCCGAATTCCCTTTTATTGTTGCGCATACCGGTAACGCGGTCATTATGCAGTATGGCCATATATTGGAACGCCTTGACAGCGGCCAGTTCCTGTTCCAGGATCACGGTCGCCTTTCGCACAAGCGCTATGCGCTCCCTTGTCGCTTCCCCGATCACGCGCGCTGAAAGCGCCGGCCCGGGAAAAGGCATACGGTTAAAGATAGACACGGGCAACCCGGCCGCTTCGGCTACCTTACGCACCCCGTCTTTCCTCAACTGCACTAACGGCTCGATGATCTTATATCCGAACGCTTCCTGCGGGTCGATGCCCAGCTGCTCAAAAACGTTATGCTGGCGCTTGATCCCGGCGACAGTCTCGTCGACATCGGTAAGTATCGTCCCCTGTAAAAGATATTTCGCGCCGCTATTCTTGACCAGGTCGCCGAATACTTTTTTATAAAACGTCTGCGTGATCGCTTCGCGTTTCTCCTCAGGATCGGCGATGCCCTTAAGCGCGCCGAAAAAAGCATCCTGCGCGTCGACGATCTGCACGTTGACCCCCAACTTTTTAAAGATCGAGACGATCTGCTGCGGTTCCCCTTCGCGCATGATACCGTTGTCGATAAAATATGTCTTTAGCCTATCCCCCAGCGCCTTATGGCCGAGCATGGTCACCGCAGATGAGTCTACCCCTCCGGAAAGCGCGTTGATCGCGATCCCGTTGCCTACGGCCTGCGAGATCTCAGCCGCTTTTTCCTCGATAAATTTTTTCGCATCCAATTCATTCGCGGTTATCTCCTTAACTTGCGGCATCTGCCCCTCCTTTTATTAATAATTCATGATATTCCTGCAACGACCTCGGCTGGCTTTGTTTACGTTTTACCGAATCTATCCCATCGACCGTCGCCTTGGCCGCGGCGATCGTCGTCACATAAGGGATCTTATACTGGATCGCGAGCATGCGGATGTAGCTGTCGTCGTGGGCGCTCAACCTTCCGATAGGAGTATTGATGACAAGGCTTATCTCCCTGTTCCTGATCGCGTCGGCAATATTGGGCCTGCCCTCGTGCATCTTCTTGATAGGCGCCGCCTCCACTCCCTTCTCTTTAAGGAAACGGGCGGTATTTTCGGTGGCGAGTATTTTAAAGCCCATTTGCGATAATTTCGCGGCGATCGGGAAGAGCTCCTCCTTATCCGCGTCTGCCACCGTGATCAGTACGTTTCCCCCGGTGGGCAATTTTGTCCCGGCGGCTTCCTGCGCCTTAAAGAACGCCAGGCCGAAGTCCTGGTCGATACCCATTACCTCCCCTGTCGCGCGCATCTCCGGTCCCAATACCGGGTCGACTTCAGGAAACATATTAAAAGGAAATACCGCCTCTTTTACGGAGACATACGGGAGTTTCCTGTGAATAAGCTCGGGAAAATCGGTTAATTTTTTTCCTAACATCAAAAGTGTCGCGATGCGCGCCAGCGGTAGGCCGACGGTCTTGGAGACGACCGGTACGGTGCGCGAGGCACGGGGGTTCGCCTCTAATATATAGACCTTATCTTCGCAGATCGCGAACTGTATATTGATCAGCCCCCTCACTTTTAATTCTTTCGCTATCTTCTTTGTCCATTCGTCGATGGTCTTTAGGTGTTCCGGCTTGATAGTGCGCGACGGGATCGAGCAGGCGGAATCCCCCGAATGTATCCCGGCATGCTCTATATGCTCCATCACCGCGGCCGTAAAAGTCTCTTGTCCGTCGCAAAGCGCGTCCACTTCGCATTCCGTCGCGTTCTCGAGGAAGCGGTCGATGAGCATCGGGTGTTCGGGGCTGACCTGGATCGCATCTTTCGCGTATTTTACCAGCATCTGTTCGTCGTAGATCACTTCCATTCCGCGGCCGCCCAGCACAAAAGAAGGCCTGACCATGACGGGATAGCCGATCTTCTTGGCAACCTTTACCGCTTCTTCCATCGAAAATACCGTCGCGCCGTCCGTCTGCCGGATCCCAAGCTCGATCATCTTCTGCCTGAACAACTCCCTGTCTTCGGCAAAGGCGATGCTTTTCGTGCTCGTGCCGAGGATCTTTACCCCGTTTTCCTCGAGTTCGGCGGCAATATTGAGCGGCGTCTGCCCGCCGAACTGCACGATCGCGCCCTCAGGCTTCTCCTTCTCCCAAATTGCCAATACATCCTCGACGGTCAGCGGCTCGAAATAAAGCTTGTCGGAAGTGTCATAATCGGTGGAAACGGTCTCGGGGTTGCAATTTATCATGATCGTCTCAATGCCTTCATCGCGCAAGGCAAAAGCGGCATGGACGCAGGTATAATCGAATTCGATCCCTTGTCCTATACGGTTCGGTCCGCCGCCTAAGATAAGGACCTTCTTTTTGCCGGAGACCGGCACCAAGTCTTTTCCCGCGGTATAAGTGGAATAATAATATGCCGCCTCTTTCACTCCGCTGACCGGCACAGGCTCAAAGCGCGCGTTGCCAATCACCTTTTTCCTGCGGATCCGCACTTCTTGTTCTTTAACCTTAAATATCTTCGCCAGATATTTATCACCGAAACCCCATTCCTTGGCTTTCTTTAAAGAGCCGTCGGATAGCCCCGCCCATCCGGACCTCAGCATCTCCTCCTCGAACTCCACCATCTCTTTCATTTCCTTGATAAACCACCTGCCTATGTATGTCAGGCCGTAAAGCTCTTCCACGCTTATACCTTTCCTTAACGCCTCATACATCAGGAAAATGCGCTCGCTTGAGGGATATGCAAGGCGGGATTTTAATTCCTGTAACGACAAATTATGGAAACCCCTGGCGAACCCCAATCCGTGCCTTCCGATCTCCAGGGAACGTATGGATTTTTGGAACGCCTCCTTGAAATTCTTGGCGATGCTCATCACTTCGCCTACTGCTTTCATCTGCGTCCCCAGTACATCCCTCGCCTGGCGGAATTTCTCGAAAGCCCAACGGGCAAATTTGATGACCACATATTCGCCCCACGGCTCGTATTTTTCCAGCGTGCCCTTCCTCCAGTATGGTATCTCATCGAGGTTAAGGCCTGCGGCTAATTTCGTGGATACGCGCGCGATGGGAAAACCCGTCGCCTTGGAAGCAAGGGCCGAAGAGCGCGAGGTGCGCGGGTTGATCTCGATGACCACCAGCCGGTCATCTTTCAAGTTATGCGCGAATTGTATGTTCGTGCCGCCCACTACCCCGATCGCATCGACTATCCTGTAGGAAAAATCCTGCATCCTCTTCTGGAGGTCCTGCGGGACGGTCATCATGGGCGCGACGCAAAAACTGTCACCGGTATGCACGCCCATCGCGTCTATATTCTCAATGAAACAGACAGTGATCTTTTGGTCCTTCTCGTCGCGCACGACTTCCAGTTCCAGTTCTTCCCATCCGATAACCGCTTCCTCGATCAAGACCTGGTGTATAAGGCTCGCGTTCAGGCCGCGGCGGGATAGGGTACGCAACTCTTCTTCGTTATAGGCGATGCCGCCGCCTGTGCCGCCCAATGTGTATGCCGGGCGCACGACGACCGGATACCCCAATTTCTGCGCGATCTTTAATGCCTCTTCCTCTGAAAGGCAGATCTCGGAAGCCGGCACCGGGATACCCAGCTTCTTCATCGTATCCTTGAACGCCTCACGGTCTTCCCCGCGCTCGATGGCATCGGCCTTTACGCCGATTATCTTAACATTATACTTATCCAGGACCCCGGCCTTATTCAACGCGGAAGACAGGTTAAGTCCGGTCTGTCCGCCTAAATTCGGCAGCAGCGCATCAGGCCTCTCCTTGGCAATTATCTTGGTCAGGCTTTCGACGGTCAAAGGCTCGATATAAGTGTGGTCGGCCATCCCGGGATCGGTCATTATCGTGGCGGGGTTTGAATTTACAAGGACGATCTCATAACCTTCTTCGCGCAGCGCCTTACACGCCTGTGTCCCGGAATAGTCGAATTCGCAGGCCTGGCCGATGATTATGGGTCCGGAGCCGATGATCAACACTTTTCTGATGTCTTTGCGTCTTGGCACGCTAACATTCTCCGTTGGGTGGGTAATTAGTAGTATTATAAAGACAAAGACCTTCTATTTCAAGAATTTTTGGATGGTTGATTTATTTTTCCGGCGATTACCTGCGGCGGCCGCGGCGTCTCGGAGCGAAATGATACGATTTCCCCAGGCCCGGAGATTTGTCAAACTGCTCCTGCGGGATCTCCGGATGCTTCGCGATAGGAAGCGGGACCCTGATGAGCTTTTCGATGCTACGCACATCACTGCTTTGGTCCGGCGTGGCGAATGAGATCGCGTGCCCTTTATGTCCGGCCCGTCCCGTGCGGCCGATGCGGTGCACGTAGTTTTGCGCGTCATCCGGCAGGTCATAATTAAGCACGAGCTCGATCCCGGTCACGTCTATTCCCCGGGCAGCTATATCGGTAGCGACGAGCACCTTGTATTTGCCCGATTTGAAACCGCTGAGCGCCTCGCGGCGCTGGCCAAGGGAACGGTCTGAATGTATCTCGGCCGCGCTGTGCCCCATATCCCTTATTGAGTGCGTTATCTTCCTCGCGTTATGCTTGGTGCGGGAAAATAACAGTACCGCGCCGTGGTATTGGGCGAGCAGTTTACGGAG
>JAQTVK010000068.1 GCA_028706795.1 Candidatus Omnitrophota bacterium
GGGTTTCACGTGCTGGAATTCTATAACTTGAAAGAGTTCTCCGTCTATTTTGACCGTTAAACCGTTTTTAATATCGCTTGTCGATATCATCTGTCAATACCTCGCACCCTTTCTTTGTGACCAGTACCATATCCTCTATCCTGATACCGCCCCAATTAGGCAGGTAGATGGCCGGCTCTATTGTGAATACCATTCCCGGCTTGATCTCTTCGTGGTTCCTGCTGGAGATGGACGGGCCCTCGTGGACCTCAAGCCCTATCCCGTGGCCAAGGGCATGGCTAAATCCGCTTCCGAACCCCTTAGCGTTAATAAAGCCCCGCGCAATTCCATCTATCTCAGATATCTTCGCGCCGGGCTTGATCGCCTTGATTGAGCGTCTCTGCGCCTCTTTTACAATGCCGTATATCTTCTTCTGCTTGCTACTAATTTTACCCAAAAAGAATACCCGTGTCAAGTCGGATTTGTAGCCTTCGTAGCTAACACCTAAGTCCAATAAAACCATATCGTTAGGCCTTATTATACGGTCGCTTGGCCTGGCGTGGGGGAACGCGCTGTTCGTACCCGAGGCGACTATTATCTCAAAAGAGGCCCACTCCCCGCTCGCGGCCCTGATGAAATATTCTGTCTTTGAGGCAAGGTCATTCTCGCTCAGGCCCGGCTTCAGGATAGACTCGAAATACAGGACAGCGTTCTCGAGTATGGCTACCGAATCCCTGATAAGGGCTATCTCCGGCGCGTCTTTCACCTGCCTTAACCCCTCTATCGCGCCTTCGAGCGGCAGGGATACTATCCCTTTCTCCTCAAGTTTCCCGGCTATCCTCTTATAGGCCGCATAAGGCAGCTGCCCGGCTTCAAAAGCCGCCTTCCGGACTTTTGACTTTGCCGAGATCTCCGCGACGAGTTGTGATACCGGCCCCTTAGCGATGATTATCCTAAAACCCTTCACGTCCTTTTTCGCCTGCAGGCAGTACCTTGAATCGGTGATAAAGAACTTCCCCGATCCCGCGAATAAAAGGTAGGCATCGTCGCCGCAGTACCCGCTCAGGTACCTTACATTCTCCGGCTTGCTTACAAAAAACGCGTCTACGCCCCGGCGGCGCAAAATGGCGGTCAACTTTTTTTGGCGTTTAGGATATGGGGTCAACTTGAATCCTTGCTATTTCTTTTTTTTGGCTATTTCTACCGCGGCTTTAAGGCCGAGCCTGTAGCTGTCGAGGCCGAAACCGCTGACCTGGCCTACGGCGACTGGGGATATAAGCGAGGTATGCCGGAATTCTTCCCGGGCGTAGATATTCGAAAGATGGACCTCGACCACTGGTATCGAGACCGCGGAGATAGCGTCCCTTATCGCGACGGACGTGTGGGTGTAGGCGGCGGGATTTATGAGTATGCAGTCGAACTTGCCCTTCGCCTTCCCGATCTTCTCTACGATCTCTCCTTCGTGGTTCGACTGTAATGTCTCGAGCGCGATCTTCTCGGCCTTCGCGATCTTCTGCAATTCAGCGTCTATCTGCTTGAGCGTGGTCTTGCCGTACACGCCGGGCTCGCGCTGCCCCAGCAGGTTAAGATTAGGACCATGTATCACCAGTATCTTCTTCATCTATGATATTTTAACCCACATTCGCGATTTTTGCAAATTATCTTATCATCCCCGGATTCCATTAAACCAGCTCCTTTATTTTTATCGGTATCTTGTAGAGTTTCTCTGAAAAAAGGTAGAGCACGCCGCCTATGAAACTCGTTATCAGGATGATCCCTAAAAACAATACTGAGACCGCTGCGGCACTTTCTTTGCTTATGAACTCGCCTAAAAAGATGACGAAGGCGCCTTCCCTTACCCCCAGCCCGTTTATCGAAGGTATCATCGCGGCGACCGAAACGAGCGGCATCACCAAAAGCAGGTTAAGAAAAGATATTTCCTGGGAGATGCCCCTGACTATGCAATACAATAATACCACGGAGAGGACCTGCGCCGCGAGGGATATCAGGACGACTTTCGCGACGACGAACTTATGCTCCTTGTAGGCATTGAGGGCGTTGTATAATTTGCGCAATTTCGAATCTTTTTGGAAGGCGGGAAGATGCAGCAACCTGGAGAATACGGCCTTGGTTATGCCCTTATTCAGGAAGAGGACGAACGTCACCAGCACGACCCCGGAAAAGACCAGGCAGCCCCAGAAGATCTGGGGGTCTTTGATATGGCCGTTCATTAGCAGGACGCCGAGAAAAGCCAGCAAACCGATAGACAAAAAGCCGAAAAACCTGTCGAAGAAGACCGCGGAAAAAGATTCGAGTTTCCTCTCGCTCTTCTTTGTGGCGTAATAGGCCTTGACGAGGTCCCCGCCTATCGCCGTGGGAAGGAAATTGTTGAAAAAGTTCCCTATAAAGGTCAGGAATACGGATTCGCCAAGGCTGAGTTTAAGCTTTTGCACGCCGAGGATTATGCGGAGCCTTTCCGAGACCACCACCAGGGCGGCTATATTGAACAATAATGCCGCCAGGTAATAATAAAGGTTCACCCTCTTTAAGACGGCGGATATACCGGGGATATCCTTCCTGAAGACCCAGACCAGGACGCCCACCAAAACCAGGCTTACCGACGCCCTGAGGAGGACGGGTAACTTATTTTTCATCATTATGCCTCAGCTCGAGCGACGAGAGGTCCGCTTCGACTTTGGCCAGTTTGTGCGCCGCATCCGACATATACTTCTTATGGGCGTCGCTCAAGTGCGCGCCCACTATATCGAATACCGTCTTGAAATCCTCGAAATCCTTCCTGAGCGAGCCTATCCTCTCGAGGATCTGCTTGGCGTTCTCCTCTATCTTGAACGCCTTCAGGCCGTGGACTATCGTCGAGATATACGGATAGAGCGTCGACGGCGAGACTATATATACCCTGTTCTTGGTCGCGTACGAGAGGAGCGAAGCCTCCTCGCCGAATTGCTTGTCCCTTACTACCGCCTCATAATAGACGCTCTCCGACGGGACATACATAAGCGCGAACTCGAACGTCTTTTCGTTCGGGGCGATATATTTTTTCGCTATGTTGTCCACCTGTTTCTTGACGGCCTGGACAAATTCCCTGAAACACCTGCGCTTATCGTCCTCGGATTCGCATTCGAGCATCCTCCTGAAGCTGTCGAGCGGGAACTTCGAATCGATGGGAAGGATGAACTCGCGGAATTTTATGATCGCGTCGACCTGGTCGCCGGACCGGAACGAATACTTCATCTGGTAATTGCCGGACGGGAGCATGTCCGAGAGCATCTTCTCGAGAAGGACCTCGCCTGTCATACCGCGCATCTGCGGCGGCTTGAGCAGGCTCCCTATCTCGTTTATCGCCTTACCGAATTCTTCGAGCCGCTCTCCCCTCGTCTTGATCTCGCCGAGGCTCCTGTTCATATCGCCTATAGCGCCGGTAGTCGCCTGCATCGCGCCGGTCACGCCGGCAGATATATCTTTGGGGAGATGGCGCAACCTCGTGAAGAGATATAAGGATATCAGTATAGACGCCATAGCGACTATGGAAAATATTATGACAAGAACTGTCACTTGTTCTTCTCCGCGTATTTAAGCCTTAACCCGTAGAGTATATCATCTATGAGCTTCTGCTCCTCGGCCGAGAGGTTGCCTTGCGTCTTTTCTTTTATTATCGCGATGGTATCTATCATGTATTTCGCCCGCTCGAGCTCTACCTTGGTCTCATTGTTGACAGGGTTGGGCATCTCGCCCAGGAATATCATCGCCTGCATACCGAGGCTTGTCAGGAATATACTGAAGCTTGGTTCGTATCCGGACCCTGCGTTGCCCATCTTGTTCTGGGATTCCATAACGGCCTATATTACTCCTATTTTAAATGCTCTTCAACGGTTAATAGATGACTATCCCGCCGTAGCCTACGACGGCGTCATAATCCCCGGAGGCATCCCCGCTTGTCTGGTATTTGATGAGCTTGGCCTTCTTCGCGCCCAACTCTTTCGAGGCCGCGAGCATGACGCAGGCCGGGGCGTAACCGCACATCGAGATGCGGTATTCCCTTATCGCGCCGACGAGCGCTTCTTCGTCGAGGGCGATGATCGCCTCGATCGCCTTGCTGTCTTTCTCTTTCGCCGTCTCGTGCGGCTCGTAATGGGTCATGTCCGAGCTGGCGATGATCGTCGCCGGACAACCGCTCCTCTTTATCGATACCGCGACGGCCTTGCCGATATCCCTGTAGACCTCGAGCCCGGCATCGGCCAACACGATCGGGACTATTTTCACGCCCTCTTTAAGGGCCTGCAAAAAAGGTATCTGGACCTCAACCGAATGCTCATCCCTGTGGGCATCTTCATCTTCTTCCAGGTGGCTTGAATTCGACAGGATGGCCTTGGCGAGAGTTTCATCTATCCTGCAATCCCCGGAAGGCAGTTTCCACACCCCTTCGGTCATTATCGAGAAAGGCCGTCCTCTACCCGTATGGTTCGGCCCCATCACCACGCAAGTCCCGGCCAATTCCACCGAGGATAATGTCGCGCCGGCCACCGCTCCCGAATACATATATCCCGCGTGGGGAGATACAACGCCTATCGCCTTTATCTTCCCGGCACCCCTGACTATGTATTTTTCAATCTCTTTTTGGAGGCTCGCCTTTGTGCCCGGATAGAACTGCCCGGCTACGGCGGGATTTCTGGTCATTTTATCTTACCCCGGCCCCGACCAGCGGCCGGCCTTTGGCTTTCGCCGGCACTGCGGCGGGAGCGACAACGACCTCATTGAGCCTGGAATCGATAAAATACCGCTTCGCGACACGCATCACTTCCTGCGCGTTAACCGCTTTTATCATCTCCGGATATTTGAAAACATCATCGTAACCGACGCCGTAAAGTTCATCTAAAGCGGCCTTGAGCGCAACGTCGGAATTGACCTCGATCCCCCGGAAATATCCGCCGAGGAGGTCGCTCTTCGCGAGCTCCATCTCTTCCTGGGTCGGCCCTTCGGCCTTCAGGGACCTGATGTGGCTGAGTATTATGTTCCTGGCATCCGGGATATTCTTTGAAGTGGTCGCTACATAAAACGCGTTGTAGCCCGGGTCGAGGCCAAACACAGAGAAGGAACCCAGCGTATACGAGAGCCCGAGCTTCTCCCTTATGTCCATATAGAGCCTGCCCCCTTCGCGGCTGAGTATCGAATTTATCACATCCAGGGCGTACCTGTCAGGGTTTTTGACGTCGACACCGGGGTAGCCGAGCATGAGGACCGCTTGTTCCTTATGCATCTCTTTCACGTCCTTGCGCGGCGCCAGTTGTTCCTGCTCGCTTATCGTAACTATATCCTTAAAGGCGCTTTTTTTCAGTCCACCAAACGCTTCCTCTACCTTTCTCTGCGCAGCCGCGTCTATGTCCCCGAAGACCGAAACAACCATGTTTTCGGGAACAGCATAACGCTTGTAATAGCCCAGGAGGTCTGCCCTGCCCAAGGACGAGACGGACCCTATTTCGCCCAAGTCAGGCATCCCGTAGGGATGGGATATGAATATCGTCTTTATCAATTCCTTTGAGGCCACCGCGAAGATATCGTCCTCACGCGTCCTTATCGCGGCGAGCTGCTGTTCTTTCGATAGCTGCAGCTCTTTTTCCGGGAAAACCGCGTTATTCAGGATATCCGAAACGATATCAAGGGAAAAGCCGAAATCTTCCTTAAGGCATTTCAACGATATGCCGAATGAATTCTTGCCGCTGAAACTCCCGAGCAGTATCCCGCGCGATTCGGTCTTCTCGGAGAGCCATTCGGCCGAGCGCGACGACGTGCCCTGCATCAGGACATCGGAGAAGAGGCGCGATATCCCGTTCGTCTTCTCGTC
>JAQTVK010000069.1:0-3158 GCA_028706795.1 Candidatus Omnitrophota bacterium
TAAGGCCGCTAGGAAAAATAGTTTTTTTCGCATAGCCTTTCAAATGGTGGAGCTGGGGGGGATCGAACCCCCGACCTCTTGAGTGCGATTCAAGCGCTCTCCCAGCTGAGCTACAGCCCCGACGCCGACAAAAATGAAGTGACCAGAAGAGGTATTATAACAAATTCAGGGAAGTTAGTATAGGCAATCTATAGCTTTTCCCTTTTCAACTCTCCACTGGACCTGATCTCGACTACTTCGCTTATTTTGACCTTAAAGACAACCACCTTGTCCGGGAATGACACTTGAAAATTCTTATGGCTCTCTCCCCGCAGCACGCCTTCGACGATACGCCTCGACGAGAGGCTTAATTCCTTCTTCCGGACTTCGTCTACGAACTTATCGTACGTGGGGCCCGTTGAGAGTATCTCGACCGGCCCGTTTATCTGGTAACCGGTCAAGGCGTCCTTGTCGGTGACGGAGAGGGACGCCTTCGGGTTCACCACAAGATTCTGGAATGTCCTTCCGATGACGTAATCTATGAGGTATATATGGTTATTCTCGACCTTCAGGAAAAGCTTCGGGGCGACGTTCGGGTTCCCCTCAAGGTCGCAGGTGGCGACGGCGATGAAATCGTCGTCCTTTATTATCTCATTTATTTTCTTTGCTATCATCGGCCTTCTTCTTTTTAGCCTCGAGAAGCCTTTCGGCCTCGAGCGCGCGTATGCTCGCCTCGGCGTCTTTCGCTATCTCTTTATCCTGGGAACTGTCCAGCTCGATAGCCTTTTTATAAGCCGCGATGGCCTCATCGTTGCGCTTGAGGTCCTCGAGCGCGACCCCTTTATTTATATACGCCTTGGCATAATCCGGCTTGAGCTCGATGGCCTTCTCCAGGTCGGGAAGCGCCAGGTCACATTGGCCCTTGTATACCCTGGCCATGCCCCTGTTGAAATATAAGACATAGGAAGTCGGGTCGGCAGCTATCGCCTTATCAAAATCTTTTAGGGCTTTGTTAAACTGCCCCTTATACTCGAGAAGGACCCCGCGGTTCTGGTACGCCTCCGTGTATTCGGGGCTGACATCTATAGACTCTGAGAAGTTGGATATCGCCCTATCGAGTTCGCCCTGGGACATATAGGCGATCCCCTTGCTTATAAAGGCGTACCCGTAATTCGGGTTTTCTTTTATAGCCTTATTATACAATGCGATGGCTTCGTCCCATTTCTTATGTGTGGCAAGTTGCTTGCCCTGGAAGACGAGTATAGCCGTCTCCCTCTTTGTTTTTTGTTTCAAAACGTCGTCTATGGCGTGTATCTCCAGCCTGGCATACGCATAAACCGAATCATCGTCCAGCGACTTTTGGAATTCCGCCTTGGCATCTTCAAGCTTGCCCTGCGACGCCAGCTCTATGCCCTTAAAATAAGCGTCTCCCGCCTCTGTCCCGGCGCGGCAAAAAGATGAAAACAGCATAAATACGGTGACCAGTAATATCAAAGAGGTGCTTCTAGCCATGTCTTTATCTCCTGGTAGATCCTTCTATCCAGCGCATATAATCGGCGCTTCCTTTTGTAAGAGGAATGGCAACTATCTCCGGGCATTCGTATGAATGCAGCCTCTTTACGGCCTTCTCGACCCGGGGGAATAGGCTCTCCCTGGTCTTCGCTATCAAAAGACACTCCTTAGACGCCTCTATCCTGCCCTTCCATGTATATATTGACTTGATAGAAGGGATAATATTGACGCACGCGGCCAATTTTCCTTTCACGAGGACCCGCGCGACGGATTCGGCTTCCTTTGCCGAGCCCGTAGTTATCAGGATCGCTATCTTCTTCAACCCGCTTACCTGCGAAGAAAGATCTTGTAGTCCTTCTCGCCTTCCAGGACCACGTGCCCTTCCCTGGCGAGCCAGCCCAGGCTCATAAGTATTACATCGCGGGGCTTCTCTATCCCCGAGCATAACTGGGAGAGCGTCACTTCGCCGTGCTCGTCAAGGTAATGCCATATTTCTCCGGCCGTGATGCCTATTTCGGTTATCATTCCCTTACCTCCTTTTCTTGATTCGCGATCTGTTTTTTGTTATAGCTTCCGCATCTCGGGCATACCGATATATCCGAATGCCTGCTATCTATATAAAAATAAGTGCAGACAGAGCAGTGCCATACGTTCCTGTCCGAGGCGGAACGGTTAGGCAGGGCTTTTACCCTCTCGAAAAAAGCCCAATAGATGATAAAAACCCCTACACAGACTGATAGGTATAATGCCGCAGCCCATGACAACTCGATCGTTATCATCTCCCGTCAACCTTGTTGAGCGAAAAATTCAATCTTACCGTCCCCCACTGTTCTTCCTTTGAGTCCCCGCCCTTAAGCGGCGCGAACTGCCATTCCTTTAGATACCGCATGGCGATTATGTCAACTGTCGGATGGCCGGACGATGCGAGCCTCTCTACCGACCCGACCTTGCCTTCCGGCGATACCAGGAATTTCAATTTGACCGAAAAAGTATTACCCAGCCTGTCGAGGTCGACCCCAAGGCTCTCGTCCCACCTGAGGCGCGTGGGAAGCTCCGGCTTGTATATGACTTCCCTGAACCTCGCAGGCCCTTCTATCTCTGACGGGTAGGTCTTGTATGAGACCTTTATCTCGTCAAAGGGTTTTTCAGGGACCTGTTTTAAGCTTACCGCCGCATCGTCCGAAGACTTGGCCTCCATTTCCCTGAGTACATCCAGGTCGGATACGTTCGCCAGTTTTCCGCTTCCGCCCGGCATAACGCTATCCCCGGCCATCTCCGGGCCGACCGCAAGGTCCTGCAGCCGTTTCATGCCTGCGTCAGAAACATCCCCGCCGGGACCGGGCGCCTGGAAGGCCTGTCCTTCTCCCAGGATAGAACCTATAAAAGAAACGGCGGATCTTCCCCTGTCCGCAACGGCAGGCGCCGGGACGGATATCTTCACCGAAGAGAAGCAAAATAAATGCCACGCCAGCGAAACGGCGATCGCCAGCACGAATACATGCTTGCTTATTATCTCGCCTGTGTCGTAGCTATGTTGACCTGCTGTATTCCCGCTTTCCTGCATATATCCCAGACCTCCACAACGCGATCCAGTGAAGTCCCCTTATCGGCCTTTATCAGGATCGAATCCTTTTTTGGCAGCGCTTCTATCCTCAAAACGAGTTCCT
>JAQTVK010000069.1:3168-5809 GCA_028706795.1 Candidatus Omnitrophota bacterium
TCCTGGGGCGAGACAGCGTCGCTGCCCAGATACAATACCCTCTCCCTGGTGATCGTTATGACCGCGGCCTTCGTCCCTACCGTCTCTGAGGTAACTGCTTTCGGCAGGCTCACCTTGATGCCCGCCTGGGTCTGCGCCGAATAGCTCCATGTCAGGAGGAAAAATACAAGAAGAAGCAACACGATATTGGCGAGCGGCACCGCCTCGATGAACCGGCTGTCTATGACCTTTAACCGCGAGAAATTGAACCTCATCTATTCCGCCTTCTTTTCGGATAAGATATTCACGAGGTCGGTCGCGCTTATCTCCATCTCGCGTATTATATAATTTATCCTGCTTACAAAATAATTATACGCTGTGACCGCCGGAATAGCAATAAGTAAACCCGCGACCATCGCTATCAGCGCCTGCCATATGCCCCCTGATATGTCAGCCGGCGTGACCGGGCTTAAAGCGGCGGCTTTGGCCTGTATCGTCTGGAATATCTCTGCCAGCCCTATGGCGGTCCCCAGGAAACCCAAAAGCGGGGTTATCTGCGCGATGGTGCCAAGCACGCCGATGTTCTTTTCGAGCTTCGGTATCTCGTGGAGGGCCGCGTCCTCTATCGCTTCCTTTACCTCCTGCCTCGTCCTGTCATATTTCAGTATTCCGGCCTTAAGGACCCTAGGAAGGGGGCCTGGCGATTTATCGCACATCTCTATCGCCTCATCCGCGCGGTTCCTTTTGAGCGAATAGGAGATCTCCCCCATGAATTTCCTCGTATTTATCTTTATCCTCTGTACATAGATGAACCTCTCGATGAACACGGCGAAAGCAATGACCGAACATAGGATGATCGGCACCATCATCGGGCCGCCCCTTATTATCCACTCCATCATCTTATTTTACCTCCCCCGTTTTTTCTGAGACATTATTTTCCATCCATTCGAGCCTTTCCCTGGCGTATTTCGCTTCCTGCAGCTTAGTGCCGGAAATCTCCTCATAAATCTTCCTCGCGTCTTTCCACCGGCCTTTATTCTCAAAGAGCGCGGCGGCACGCAGCCCGGCCCTGCCGGACCATTTCGTTAATTCCGGATAAAGATATTTGACCTTAAGGAATTCCGCGATCGCCTGGTCAGCGTCACCCGTCTCTTCGTAGCATTCCCCGATCAAAAATTGGGTCTCGGCATTGAAATTGCTCTGCACCTCGGTTATCGCGAGGCGGTACCTTTCGATCGCCGCGTTATATAATTTCCTTTCCTTGAAGATATCCCCTATCTTCTTGTCCGCAACCTTCTCAAACTGGGTCCCGGGGTATTTTTCGGTTATTCCCTTTAACTCTTTTACGGCATCGTCGGCGCGGCCGCTCTCGGCGAGAATATCCCCTATTTCCATCGTGCTATCCACCGCCGCCTTTGAGGCCGGGTACGCCTCTATTATATGCTCGAATTTCTTCGTAGCCCCTTCGACATCGCCGGTCTTATAAAGTATGAGTGCAAGCCAATATTCCGCTTCTGCCGACGCGGCGCCGGGCGGCGTCTTGGCGGCAAGAGCATCAAAATACGGCTTCGCCTTCGGGAACTGCCCCTTATTGTAATAATACAGGCCCTCCCACATCCTGACATCGTCGATATCTCCGAATTAGGGTATTTCGCGAGGTATTCGTCGAATTGGGAGAGGGCATCTTTTTCCTTGCCCCATTGGTAATAGCACCACGCAACCTCATAAAAGCTTAGCCGGGCCTGATCGGACCCGGGATTCTCCTTTATGATCTTGTTGAACGCGGATACGGCCTCGCCGTACTTCGCCATATTGAAAAGGCAGTTCGCCTCCTGGAACAGGACCTCGGTGATATGCGGGCCCTTCGGATATGCCGCGATATATTTCTGGAAAGCCTCATTCGCGGATTTGAAATTACCCGCCCGGAAGTATGAAAGGCCGAGATGCTGGAGCGCGTCCTCGACGAGCCTCGAGTTTGGAAAGTTGCCTAACAGGCTCTGGAAAGCGAGGACCGCGCCCTCATAATCGCCGGTCCGGAACAATGTTATGCCCAGCTGGTATTGGGCGTAATCACAGATGATGGAATCCCTGTAATCTTTTAATATCTCGTCGTAAGACTGTTTTGCCTTTTCGTAATCTTTAAGGTCGAGCGCCGTGTCGCCGATGAGGGATATCGCGCTGGCCTTCAGGTTCCTGTCCCGGGAGAGCTTTACGACCTCTTCAAAATCCAGCAGCGCTTTCTGCGGGGCGTTGAGCCGCAGGAGCGTCCATCCCAGGTTATAATAGAACTGGGGCAGGAGCGCCGAAGCCGGGAACTTCAACAGCGCCTCTTCGTAGAGCTCCTTCGCCTCCCCGTACTTCTCAAGGTTATAAAGGCAGTCCCCTTTCCACAAATAAGCGTCGCCCAACAGCGCGGAATCCTGGAACCTCAGGATTAATTCATCATAGTTTATCGAGGCATTAGGATAGTCTTTCATGGAGGTATAGCATTGGCCGGTGCCGAATATTACCGAATCGGTCAACGGGCTTTCCGGATAACTTCCCCGGAAGGCCAAAAAAGCCTCGAGGGCGGCCTTATGGTCCGACGCCTTGAAATACGCCCAGGCCTTCCCGTATAATGCGAAAGGCGCCCATGCAGCCGCGGGGTTTATCTCAAGGGCCT
>JAQTVK010000070.1 GCA_028706795.1 Candidatus Omnitrophota bacterium
CATATCATTCCCGAGCCCTTGGCTATCCCGCCTATTTTCACGGTCTTGCCGCCGATCTTTAATGCGACCGCGATCCTCTTCGGGACGAGATCAGTCGTCGTTATCGCCTTGGCCGCTATGAGCTCGCCCGCCTTGCTCAGGCCGTTGACCAGGGCCGGAACAGCCGCCTCGATCTTCTCCACCGGGAGGGGTTTGCCGATTATCCCGGTCGACGCGACGAGCACGTCCTGCGCGTGTATCCAGGTGTTCGCCGAAACGGCATCAGCCGTCCGGACCGCCCACTTCATCCCGTTCTTCCCGTTAAGGCAGTTGGCATTCCCGCTGTTCGCTATTATCGCCTGCGCCCAGCCGTCCTTTAAATTCCCCGCGGAAAGTATTACCGGCGCGGCCTTGACAGTGTTCTTCGTGAATACGCCTGCCGCGTGCGCCGGCACGCCCGAATATATCAAAGCCAGGTCAAGCTTATTCTTTTTTATCCCGCTCTTTACGCCCGAGGCGAGGAACCCTTCGGGAGCGGTGACAGACCCTTTGATGGTCTTCATAAGGCCAGGCCCGCCGTTTCGCCGTATCCCATCATCAGATTCATGTTCTGGACCGCCTGCGACGCTGCGCCTTTCCAGAGGTTATCTATGGCCGTGACCACGATCACCCTCTTTCCCGTAACTTTTATCCCGATATCGCAGAAATTCGTGCTGTACACATCCTTCGTCTCGGGGAATATGCCCTCATCCAGTATCCTTACGAACGGCGCGCCCTTATAGAACTGCTTATAAAGCGCCAGCAGCTCGGCAGCGCCCGTCTCTTTCTTCAGCGTGAAATATATCGTCGAGAGTATCCCCTTGTTCATCGGCACGAGATGCGGCGTGAATGTGACGCTTATCTTCGAGCCGGCCGCGTTCGAGAGCTCCTGGTCTATCTCCGGCATATGCTGGTGCTGGTTTATCTTGTATGCCTTGAAGTTCTCGTTCAACTCCGCGAAATTAAGCGCCAGGGAAGCCGCCCTGCCTGCTCCGGTCACTCCTGATTTCGCGTCAATGATTATCTGCTCCGTATCGACGAGGCCCTTGTTGACCGGCGGCGCGCAGCCGAGTATCGAGCCGGTAGGATAACATCCCGGATTCGCTATGAATTTAGACTTCACGATCTCTTTCTTGTGCAGTTCAGGCAACCCGTATACGGCATCCTTAAGCAGGCCCGTGCTCGTGTGTTTCGCGCCGTACCACTTTTCATATATGCCGGCGTCTTTGAGCCTGTAATCCGCGCTCAAGTCGACGACTTTCTTGCCCGCCTTCAAGAATTCCGGGACGAAGAGCATCGAAACCTTATGCGGAAGTGCCAGGAATATCAGGTCCGCCGCCTTCGATATGGCGGGCACGTCTACATTATCGCAGGCCAAGTCCAGCCGGCCTTTGAATAACGGAAATATCTCCGATATCTTTTCGGCCTCTTCGACCTTGCCGCTTACCGAGGTTATCGTCACCTCCGGATGGCCCAGCAGTATCTTTATCAGCTCGCAGCCGGCATAACCGGTCGCGCCAACCACGGCAACTTTCAGTTTTTCCTTTGACATTTTATTCCCTTTCGTAAATTGATTATAAAATAAAAACGCCTATTCCGTCAAGCTGTTTCCGTCGGAATAGGCGTAAATTTGCCTTATGTAAATAAGGTGTTAACGTTTAGTCCACTGGAAATGGCTGCGGGCTCCTTTTTGTCCGTACTTTTTACGTTCCTTCATGCGCGGATCTCGGGTCAAAAGGCCCTTGGCGCGCAGGGCGGAACGGTAAGTAGAATCCGCCTTGAGCAAGGCGCGGGCTATGCCTAAACGCACAGCGCCTGCCTGGCTTGCCACGCCTCCGCCTGCGACATTCACGAAAATATCGTATTTTGCCGCGGTCTGCGTCGCTTCAAGCGGCTCCTTAAGGATACCCCTAAGCGTCTCCCTTGGAAAATAATCATCGAGAGTCCTTTTATTGACGACAAACTGGCCTGAGCCGGCTTTCAATATGACCCTGGCCGTCGACTCTTTCCTTCTTCCTGTGCCTAAAAATAATGCCTGCGCTTCCATTTAGCTCCTGTATTATACCTTTAAAGGTTCGGGTTTCTGGGCGGACATGTTATGTTCCTTGCCCGCGAATACTTTCAATTTGCCCAACGCGCTCTTTCCGACCTTGTTCTTCGGCAGCATGCCCTTTACCGCGTGGGTAATGACATATTCCG
Organism: Candidatus Omnitrophota bacterium; assembly: GCA_028706795.1. GTDB lineage: Bacteria > Omnitrophota > Gorgyraeia > Pluralincolimonadales > Pluralincolimonadaceae > Pluralincolimonas. Next base: position 2,218 of record JAQTVK010000070.1, read on the forward strand.
GCTTCCTCACGAGCAGGTCCCCTAACATCTCGGATCTCCTGCCGCCGGGATAGCCCGAATACCAGTCATATTCTTTTGCGATCAATTTATTGCCGGTCACTTTTATCTTGGCGGCGTTCACGACGACTACGCCGTCCCCGGTATTGAAATCCCTGCGGTACGTGGGCTTATTTTTGCCCGAAAGTACGCGAGCGACAGCCACGGCGACCCTTCCCAGGATCTTGCCGTCGGCGTCGACTATGAACCATTTTTCGCTTGTTTTGACTTCCTTTTTTACCATCTTAGGCCTTCCTTGGATTGGTTAACGTCAAGAAGTAAGAATTATAACATAATACGAGTGAATGTCAAGGGAAAATTATGTGTTAGATCCGGTCATTTTCGGCGGATTCTTTTGGTTAAATTGGCTATCAGGCCTATCAGGCTTTTATCGCGGAATTTAAACCGTGCTTGAACATCTTCGACCTCTTTTCCCATCTCCACTTGTATAGATGGTGATTTCCTTATAGCAAGCACCTGGGAAGGATATACGCTTCGATGCCCTGTCATGAGAAAGCTTATCACGCATGCTACAGTGGCGTAAGGGGCGACTTTGGGGCCGAACAGCTCGACAGCCATTATGCTCGCCGCTATAGGCGTGTTTGCCGCTCCCGCCAGCAGGCTCACAAGGCCGATAGCCGCAAAAGTCCCCGGGTCCAATCCGAGGAATGAAGAGAATAGGGTGCCGGAAACCGCACCTATAAAAAATATAGGCGTGACAATGCCTCCGCTCCCCCCAAAATTCAAGGTGACGCTGGTAAAGATCATCTTCAACAGGAATGCATACCAGATTATCTTTGTCCCTTGCAAAGCGGATTCTATCGTATCGAGGCCCAGGCCCAGGAATTGTCTTGAAAAAAGGAAGACCAATCCTATGATAACGACCCCGCCCGCGATGCCTTTGACCGGTTTCGAGAAAGGCAACCTGCCGGATAACTTTTCCCCTATCTTAAGGCATTCGATCAGGAGGGCAGAACAGATGCCGAAAAATATCCCCGCTAAAACCACTTTTAAGAAGAAGCCCTCGCCGAATACGGGGACAAAATTGATCGGATGGTAGAAGTAGGTTATCCCTAACGCGGAAGAAATATGATAACTGACAATGCCCGAAATAAACGAAGGCAGGAGGACGTCATAAAGGATGTTCCCTATGAAAAGGACTTCGACCCCGAAGATAGCCCCGGCTATGGGCGTGCCGAATACCGACGCGAAACCGGCGCTTATGCCGCAGATTACCAGTTTCTTGCGGTCCTTGTCATCGAACCTGAACAGGTCCGCAAACATAGAGGATAATCCGCCGCCTATCTGCGCGCATGGCCCTTCCTTACCCACTGAGCCGCCCGCGGCTAACGTTATTACCGTAGCCACCAGCTTTACGGGGACGACCATCGCCTTGATCTTCCCGGAATGCTTATGGACCGCTTCGATCACCTTCTCGGTCCCATGGCCTTCCGCGTCAGGGGCCAGATATTTGATTATTGCCGCACTCAGGAATAACGCCAACGGCAGGAAAAGAAAATAATACGGGAATCTTTCGCCGAATAGACTGCTCCAGTTCAATATCTTCAGGAACGCGGTCGTAGACAAACCGACGATTAGCCCTACTACAGTCGCAAGGAAAACCCACTTCATAATGCTTATGAATAATACTGCCTGTTCCGTAAGCCTTCTTCGCATGTTATTTATTTTGCCGGTTCTTATAGATAAACGATATCTTCCTTATGATAGAGCGATAGGAAAACGAGCATGTAATCCCTGATATGCCGCGTAATAAGGAAATTGTTCCTGACGTGCTCCCTGCCGTTCTCCCCCAGCTTCTTTGCGTAATCGGGGCTGTTCAAAAGCTGCTTTATCGCAAAGCTGGCACCATCGATGGAATGGCATAACAGTCCCGAATATTTATGCGCGATCTGGGAAGGTATCCCGCCGACATTTGAGGCCACTACAGGTTTCGCTTTCCATAGCGCCTCGGTCACCGTAAGCCCGAAACCTTCTTTTATTGATTTCTGGAGTATTACGGTCGAAGCCCTCTGCAGCGCGTTGATCTCTGTGTCGTTCTGGGCTAGGAGCAATATATGTATATCGGGATCGCCGCTCGCCGCTTCCCTGACCTCATTTAAGACCTGCAGCCCTTCGGGGTCATCTGACGCGCCGCCGCCGGCCAATACTAGCCTGCAATCATTATACGTCTTTACCTGTTTGTATGCTTTTATCACACCCACAGGGTCCTTAAGACGGTCGAAGCGCGATATCTGGGTGATTATAGGCTTGTCGTTGGGAATGCCGTATTTGGCCATGACCGCATCTATGACCTCCTGCGGCAAGTCCCTATTCTTGTCGCTGAGCGGGTCGATAGAAGGCGCGATCAGAAACTGCCGTATAGGCAGTTTCTGCGAAAAGGCGGGGGCCGAAAATACGGCCGAATCGTACCTGTCGATAAAGCCACGCAGGAATTCCCATACCTTCTGGTCCGGCGCCGAGACGTCGATGTGGCATCGCCATATCCATTTGTTGCCGGCTTTCTTATCTATAAGGGCTATCGGCTGGGGATCGTGGATAAAGACGACGTCCCCATAGATGTTGACTTCTTCGATGTTCTTCTTACTCGTTTCCGTGAATATCTCAAAGTCCTTTTCAGTTACGGACTCGGGCATCCCGTGAAGAGCATTATGGAATTTCTTTGTGACGCCGAAGAACTGCTCCCCTCCCTTTATAAGGTCCCATCTGGCGTCAATATCCATGTCTTTCATAAGCGGCATCATATGGCTTAATATTTCGGCCACGCCGCCGCCCACAGAGGTGGAATTGATGTTCTGTATGACCTTGCCCTTGAGTTTCCCCGAAAGGAGCTTCAAGTCGTTTACAACTCCTTCGCCCACAATAGGGATATAGTCGCCGATCTTCGCCATCTTATTCCGCCAACCTTCTCTTCATTATCTTTATTATCCTGTTCCTGAGCCCGTCAAGGGTATAGGTGTAAGGGTCCAACCTGGCTATCTCGCCTGCAAGCTTCTTGTCTCCCAGGGAATTCTCGATCCAGTTCGAAAAATCGTTCGTAGGCTTCTCCAGCCTCAACCTGGACTCAAAAACATGGTAGTAGATTGAATCTATCGCTATCTTTCCCAATATGTCTATGAATTCTACGAGATTGTTCGCCGTGTAATCCGTGCGAAACACAAAACTGATGGACTTTATAAAATAGAATTCCTCGCCTTCTTCCGCGAACCTCATCTTCGCAAGCGTGTTCTCATTAAGATAATCCTCTATCGTTGCGGCTATCTTCTCCCTCAGGCTTCTTATAGTGACGTACCGTATAGTGTCTATGCTCGCCAGAAGTTCTCCGAGCTCTTCTTCACCGAGGACAGCCGAGACCCAGTAAGCAAAGTCGTTCGGCGGCTCAGGCGACAGGTATTGGTGCTGCTGCAGAA
>JAQTVK010000071.1 GCA_028706795.1 Candidatus Omnitrophota bacterium
GACGATGAATACGTCCCGGCCCCTCACGTCCTCGGCTATCCTTATCCGTATCTCGCCGTCATTGAACCTGTCAACCTGGGCGTTGCCTAACTGGACTTTAAGGTAATTGCAGATCTTCTTCGCCAGGTCGCGATTCGCGTTGCCGGAAAATACCAGTATCTCCTTATTGTTCTTCATCTTTTGCCCTTTGCCTTTTTGGATTTTTCCAATATCCTCGCCGGCACTCCCACGACGACAGCCCTGGCCGGGATGTTTTTATTTTTTAAGACGACGCTTCCCGCGCCCGTTACGGCGCCGTTGCCGACTTTTACCGGGGCGACCAGTATCGTGCCGCTCCCGATAAAGACCTTATCCCCTATAACGGTCCTGCTCTTCTTCTTACCGTCGTAGTTGGCTGTTATCGTGCCGCACCCCACGTTAGCGCCTTTGCCGACGACGGTATCGCCGAGGTAGGTGAGGTGTTTGGCCTTCGACTTTGAGCCGACTTTCGAACGGACGACTTCGACGAAATTGCCGATCTCGGCGCCGTCGCCGATGGTCGTGCCCGGCCTTAACCTGCAGAACGGCCCTATCGAGCAGTGTTTACCTATGACCACGTCCTTCTCGATGAAGGTAAAGGGATAGATGACCGTGTCCCTGCCGATCTTCGCCTCCGGCGATATGAATGTCGTGGCCGGGTCCAATACGGTGACCGACCCGCCGGTAAGCTCTTTTATCTTCCTTTGGTTCAATATCGAATATGCCTTAGCCAAATCAGCCCTCGAGTTCATCCCGATAGACTCATCGGGATCGTCAGTCTTGAATGCGGCGACTTTCCTGCCGTCTTCCAGGAGGATAGCGATCACGTCGGTCAGGTAAAATTCCTTCTTGGCCTTCGACTCCCGCACCCTGTCAATAGCTTCAAAAAGATCTTTGCGGTCGAAACAATAGAGCCCGACGTTTATCTCGCGGACCCGTTTCTCTTCCTCCGTCGCCTCCTTGTCCTCGATGATAGCCTCCACGCCGCCTGATATCCCGCGGACGATCCTGCCGTATCCGGACGGGTCTTCCATCTCGACGGTCAGGACCGTACATGAAGACGCGGAAGCCTTATGCTGCTTTATCAAAGACCGTAAGGTCTCTTTTTTCACGAGAGGGACATCGCCGTAAAGGACCGCGATGTCGTCAAACCGCGATAATTCTTTCTTCGCGGATTTTACCGCGTCCGCCGTACCGAGCTGCTTCTCCTGGATGACGGGCCTGGCCTTACCTTTAAGGAAACGCCCGATCTCTCCGGCACTGCGGCTTATCACGACGGCCGGCTTTTCAAACCCGCATGCCGACGCCGCGTCCAGGACATGCTGAAGGATGGGTTTCCCGTGCAGGTCATGCAGGACTTTCGGTATATCGGAATAGAAACGCGTTCCCTTGCCGGCGGCAAGGATCACACAACCGAAGCCGCTCAATTTATGCCTGTATCCCTTAAGCTATTTTACGTTTGTCTTTGTCTTCGCCGCGCGAGATGAGTATGGGCATGGTCTTGCGCGTGACGCATTCGGGCGTGATTATGCACTCCGCTATTTCGTTCTGCGACGGAATATCATACATCACTTCGAACATTATCTCTTCGAGTATCGAACGCAGGCCGCGCGCTCCGGTGCCTTTATGCATGGCTTCTTTCGCGATCGCGGTGAGCGAATCTTCGGGGATCGTAAGTTTCACGTTCTCCATCTCGAAAAATTTCGTATATTGTTTTACCAGCGAATTCTTTGGCTTGACGAGGACTTCAACGAGGTCCTTCTCGTCAAGCGGGTTTAGCGTCGCGACGACCGGAAGGCGGCCGACGAATTCCGGGATCATCCCGAACTTCAATAGGTCTTCGGGCTCGACCCGGGAAAGGAGGTCTCCCAGTTTCTTGGCCTTGCTGGCCTGCGGCTCGTCGAGATAGGTACTGAATCCTATGGTCTTCTTCCCTATCCTGCGCTCGATTATCTTGTCGATGGTGGAGAAAGTCCCTCCGCAGATGAAAAGTATGTTGGTCGTATCGACCTGTATATATTCCTGCTGAGGGTGTTTCCTGCCGCCTTGGGGCGGGACATTGGCGGTCGTCCCTTCCAGGATCTTTAACAACGCCTGCTGGACGCCTTCGCCCGAGACATCCCTCGTGACCGATACGTTCTCCTGGGTCTTCCCTATCTTGTCTATCTCGTCGATATATACTATCCCGTATTGCGCGCGTTTTACGTCGTAATTGCACGCCTGCAGGAGGCGCAAAAGCACGTTCTCGACATCCTCTCCCACGTAACCGGCCTCAGTCAGCGGCGTGGCGTCGCACAGCGCGAACGGCACATCGAGCACTTTCGCGAGCGTCCTCGCCAAAAGCGTCTTGCCGGACCCGGTCGGCCCGATAAGCAGGACGTTCGACTTCTCGAACTCGACGTCGCGGCTCTGGACCTGCGTTACTATCCGTTTGTAATGGTTGTATACGGCAACTGAAAGCTGCCTCTTGGCGCGCTCCTGCCCTACGATGTATTGGTCGAGCTGGCGCTTTATCTCGGCGGGCTTTAAAAGGTCCTTGACGCGGGATTCGCGTTTCTGCTTAAGCTCTTCTTCCTCGTCGCCGGACAAGATCTGTCCGCAAAGCTTGACGCAGCTCTCGCAAATGTACGCGCCCTGCCCTGAGAATAATTTTTTGACCTTTTCGCGGGATTTCCCGCAAAACGAACATCTCTCTGTCATTCCGATTTGCCTCGCATTGGTTGCCCGGTGAGGATTCGAACCTCAACGCCGAGATCCAAATTCTCGTGTGCTACCCTTACACTACCGGGCAGAAGAAAATAAAACTAGCAGTTAGTCTTCTTCTTCTGCGTACTCTGGCCCTTTGGCTGGGACAGGACCCTTCTTCTTCTCGATATCAAAGGCATCCAGGACTTTCTTCTGGATAAGCTCCCTGAACTCGAGCGTGATAGGATGGGCTATGTCTTTGTGTTCCGCCTGGCGTTCCCTCGCCTCGTCCTCGGGGCTCTTCGCCGCCTGACGGGTGATACAATCCAGGCCGGAACCGCAGTTGTTGCAATATTTGGAGCGCACTACGTTCTTAAAATTGCATTTAGGGCAGGGTTCCTTCATCTTCCTCGACGGCATCGCGACGAAGAGGCCTTTCTGCCCCTCGATTACCTTTATATTCCTGACAACAAACGCGTTGTCGAAAGTGACGGTAGCGTAAGCCTTAAGCTTCCTGTCTTGCCCCTCTTTCATGAAGACCCTGACCTCCGTTATCTGCATCTGCCGCTCCTTTTTTCCTCAGATGAAGTCCCGCCCGGCGGGATCGAGAAATGGCCGGCTTACCACAAAGTCTGCGCGACGAAAGCCTGCCAGCCCTCCCTAAGTATGAGCCTACTCTTAGCTTCCAGAGCTTCCTCTTTACCGGAAGCCACTCCATACACGGTAGGCCCGCTGCCGCTCATCATAGAAAATCTAAGCCCGGCTTTTTTTATCGCAGATTTCATATCAGAGATAGCCTTGAACTTGCATTCAACCGGGGTTTCCAAACTATTGGACAAAAGCTCCCCAAGGTCCTCAAATTCAATCCCGTTGAGGCGAACAGGGTTAATTCTACTATCTGACGGTGCCGAAGTCAAGCCCAAACTTAGGCCCTCATAGGCGTCTTTTGCCAGCACTGGAAATCCAGGATTGACAAGAAGATACCAAAAAACGCTCTTTTCCTGCCCATCTACGCACGGTTCCAGTATTTCGCCTTTCCCGCGGCCTATCGCCCTCCCGGAATCGAGCAAAAAGAAGGCGACATCAGCCCCTATGGCACTGCCTATCTCAAATAATTGACTTTTATTAAGTTTTAAGTCCCACAGTTCGTTCAAGCCGCGCAAGGCATAGGCGCAATCCGAGCTGGCGCCGCCTAATCCGGCGGCGACCGGGATATTCTTCTTTAAGGTCATTTCCACCCCGTCCAACACTCCGCATTTTTCCCTGAGCATCTGCGCGGCCCTGTATATCAGGTTGCGCTTATCACAAGGCACTTGTGGGTCATCGCATTTGACCACAATATCTTCGGGTATCGGCTTCAGGGTAAGCTCATCGCAGAGGTCTATGCGCTCGAAGACGGTCTCGATATCGTGGTAGCCGTCGGGCCGCTTGCGCAGGACCTTAAGGTAAAGATTTATCTTCGCGGGAGGTTTCAGGCTGATCACAGGCATTACTTTTTGGTTTTAAGGAGTTCGAGCGCCGCCTTCACGATGCCTTCGGCTGTAAGGCCGAAATACTTCATGAGCTCAAGGGCTTCGCCGGATTCGCCGAAACGGTCCTTCATTCCCACCATGCGCATCGGGACCGGGCAATTCTCGGCCAACACTTCGGCAACAGCGCTTCCCATCCCGCCTACGACCGTATGCTCCTCGGCAGTGACGATAGCCCTTGTCTCCTTCGCGGCCTTTATTATCTCTTCCTTATCTATCGGTTTTACCGTATGGAGATTTACCACTCGGGCTGACACTCCCTGTTTCTTGAGGTCGTCCCTCGCCTTCAGCGCCTCGTGAACCATGATGCCGGTCCCTATTATGGTGAGATCGGAACCGTCGGCCATGCGCAAAGCCTTGCCTATCTTGTAAGTATCCTTATAATCGGTTATTACCGGGGAAGGTTCGCGCCCCAGCCTTAAGTATACTGGCCCCGGATGTGACGCGGCCGCAAGTGTCGCGAGGCGCGCCTCTTCCGAATCACACGGCACGATAACCGTCATATTCGGCAGTACGCGCATCAGGGTTATCTCCTCGAGCGCCTGGTGCGAAGCGCCGTCCGGGCCGACAGATATCCCGCCGTGGCTGCCCGCGATCTTGACGTTTAAGTTCATGTAGCAGACCGAAAGCCGTATCTGGTCCCAGGCGCGGCCCGAGGCGAAGACGCCAAACGTGCACGCGAACGGGACCTTGCCGCTCAGCGCGAAACCGGCGGCAGTGGATATCATATCCTGCTCGGCCACCCCGAAATCGAAGAACCTTTCCGGATATTTATCCTTGAACCAGTTGGCGCGCACAGAAGCAGTAAGGTCGGCAGACAATACGACTACGTTGTTGTTGATCTTCCCCAGCTCGACCAGCGCCTCGCCGAATCCGTCGCGTGTAGGTTTGATGACAGCCATTTATTTAAGGCCCTCTTCTATCTCTTTGAGCGCTTTTTCAAGGTCGGCTTTTTTGACCGCCGTGCCGTGGTATCCGGGCGCGTTCTTCTCGATGAAAGAGACTCCCTTCCCCTTCACCGTATTCGCGATTATCACCGTGGGTTTTCCCTTTATCATTTCGGCCTTATCGAGCGCGTCCATGATCTGCTTGAAGTCATGGCCGTCTATCTCTATGACGTTCCAGCCGAAGGATAGCCATTTGTCTTTTACCGGCTCGAGGTTCTTGATGTCGCTCGTCCAGCCGTCTATCTGCTGCTTATTGAGGTCTATGATGGCGCAGAGGTTGTCGAGCTTATAATGCGCGGCAGTCATGGCGGCTTCCCATACCTGGCCTTCGTCAAGCTCGCCGTCGCCCAGCAGGCAATATATCCTGTAATCCTTGAAGTCCATGCGCGCGGAGAGCGCCATTCCGTCGGCAATAGACAGCCCCTGTCCGAGCGAACCGGTCGAGGCTTCGCAGCCCGGCGTAG
>JAQTVK010000072.1 GCA_028706795.1 Candidatus Omnitrophota bacterium
ATGTTGTCGGTAATCGCGATACTCGGCCCTAATATTTTTAATATTATGGTGATAATCGGAGTCACGAACTGGATGGGCGTGGCGCGCCTCATCCGCGCCGAAATATTAAGCCTCAGGGAGCGGGAATTCATCGAGGCGGCGAGAGCTACCGGCGCAAGCGACTTAAGGATAATCGTAAGGCACCTTATTCCGAATGCGCTCGGCCCGGTCCTTGTCAGCGCGACTTTGGGCGTGGCCGGCGCGATATTATTGGAATCAAGTTTAAGTTTCCTCGGACTAGGTGTCCAGCCGCCCACGCCGAGCTGGGGCAATATCCTTACCGAAGCGAAAGCGACCCTGGGCATCGCCTGGTGGATCACGGTATTTCCCGGGTTCGCGATATTAATTACGGTCCTGGGCTATAATCTTTTAGGAGAGGGATTGCGCGAACATTTCAATCCTCACAGGAAAGTATGAACGAGCCGCTCTTAGAGATCAATAATTTATACGTCGATTTCAGGCAGGGTGAAAAGACGGTCGAGGCGGTCAGGGGCGCGAACCTGAAAATCTATGAAGGCGAGATCCTCGGCCTTGTCGGCGAGTCCGGCTCCGGAAAATCCGTGACCGCGCTTTCCGTTACGCGGCTCCTCCCGGGATCGGCCGAAATAACCAAGGGCGAGATATTATTCGACGGCCGCGAGATATTTGAATTATCGGAAGAACAGCTCAGGAATATAAGGGGGGCGAAGGTCTCGTATGTATTCCAGGACCCGGCGACATCCCTTAACCCGGTCTTTACCATAGGCGAGCAGCTGATCGAGACGATACGGCTCCACCAGGCATCGAAGGAGAACGAGGCGTTCGATACCGCGGTCGGCCTGCTCAAAGACGTCGGGATGCCTTCGCCGAAGGAAGTGATGTTTTCCTATCCGCACCAGCTTTCAGGCGGGATGAAGCAGAGGGTAATGATAGCGATGGCTATATCGTGCAGGCCGAAACTCCTGATCGCGGACGAGCCGACGACCGCGCTCGACGTCACCATACAGGCGCAGATCCTCGAACTCCTCGAAAAATTAAGGGAAGAGCTTAAGCTCACGGTCCTCTTGATAACCCACGACCTTTCGATAGTCGCGCAGGTAGCCGAGAAGACCGCGGTGATGCAGGAGGGCAGGATCGTCGAATATGGTGATACCGATCTTATATATAAGAAACCGTCTCACCCATATACTAAGAAGTTAATTGAATGCATACCGAAGTTAAAGTAATTCTTATCGTGCCTGGTATCGTAGCGGGCGGGTCCTGTCTGCCGAGCACCTCGTCCCTTTTGCTGCGTGCAAAAGGGCCAAGGGCTCCGTCGGCAGTCACCCGCTGCATATCGATTCCAGTCACAGAATAAAGAAATATGGCACTATTATCAGTAAAAGACATAAAAAAGTATTTTCCTGTCGCAAGAGGTTTTTCTCGCCGTATCATTGGCGAAGTAAAAGCCGTAGATGGTATATCCTTCGATGTTGAAGCCGGGAAGACACTCGGCCTCGTCGGGGAGTCCGGTTGCGGGAAGACAACACTCGCCCGGATAATACTAAATCTACTCAATCCTACAGGCGGGCAGATCTCATTCGAAGGTCAGGAGATAACCGGCCTGTCTCAGGACAGGATGCGTCCCCTCAGGAAGAAACTGCAGGTAGTATTCCAGGACCCGTATAATTCCCTGAACCCGAGGATGAAGATAGGCGAGGTCCTAAGTGAGCCTCTTTTAGTCCACGGCATCGGTGACGCCAAGCAACGCCGCCTGAAAGTCCTGGAACTGCTTTCGAAGGTCGGATTGCAGGCCGACCACGCGAAACGTTATCCTCACCAGTTCAGCGGCGGGGAGCGCCAGAGGATAGGGATAGCGCGGGCGCTCGCGACCGGCCCCAAACTTATCGTCTGCGACGAGCCGGTCTCATCGCTCGACCTTTCGATCCAGGCGCAGATATTGAAATTACTGACAGGCCTCCAGAAAGAGTTGGGCTTGTCATACCTTTTCATCTCGCATGACCTGCGCGTGATAGAATCGATATCCGATTCAGTCCTGGTAATGTACCTGGGCAAAGCCTTTGAATACGCCTCTACCGATGAACTCTATTCATTTCCCATACATCCTTATACCGAGGCGCTATTTTCGGCGATATCTATCGGGCCGGAGCGCAAGAAGAAAAAAATGATAGTAAAAGGCGAACTGCCGTCTCCTTTGTCTCCGCCTGCCGGCTGCAAATTCCACCCGCGCTGTCCATACGCTGAGGCGCAATGCAAGGTGGAGGAACCGCCCTTAAAGGAAGTCAAACCCGGCCATTTCGTCGCCTGCCCACCGAGGGTGAGGCAGTTGGTTAGGTAATTATGGTGACGGCATGCCTATTTCCGAATAATTAAGTGTACTGTCACCTTAATTGTTCCGGTTGCTTTTTGGCCGTCTTTTTAATATAATAAGGACACGAAAGGAAATAATATGGGAGCCGTATTTAAAGCTTTAGCGCCGATAGCGCCGTATATCATGACATTTATCCCGATATTTATGGCGGTCAACTCTTTCGGGAACCTGCCGCTTTATTTCTCCCTTACGGAAGGGATGAAGCCGCAAGACCGCCAGAAGGTGATATTAAACAGCATAATAGTGGCGAGCATAATAGCGGTCCTTTTCATGTTCTTCGGCAACATATTATTGCGGCTGATGAATGTCCAGGTGCCGGATTTCAGGATCGCCGGCGGCATTTTACTTTTAGTCCTTTCGATACATCTTTTACTACCGGGAGAGGATAAAAGGGCGCATCCGACCACGGATGTCGGCGTATTCCCGCTCGGGACCCCGCTTATAACCGGCCCGGCAGTGCTTACGACGGTGCTGGTCATGAGAGAGGCCTACGGCCTGATACCGACCGTGGTTTCAATAATACTGAACATGCTCATAATGTGGCTTGTCCTTTGGAAGGCCGATTATTTCATAAAGGTCCTTGGCAAAGGCGGCTCCAGGGCGCTCGCGAAGGTGTCGGATATTTTTCTCGCGGCGATAGCCGTAATGATGATAAGGATGGGGATATTGGAGATCGTCGTATCGGTGTTTTTCAACCCGGCGGCAAAAAAATAAAATGAAGAAGAACGTAATAGCTTTCATAATGGCGGGAGGGAAGGGCGAGAGGCTCATCCCCCTGACCAGGGACAGGACCAAACCGGCCGTCCCGTTCGGCGGGATATACAGGATCATCGACGTCACTCTCTCGAACTGCATAAATTCGGGCATACGGCGCATACACGTCCTCTTGCAGTATAAATGTAATTCTCTCATACGGCATTTGCGGCTCGGCTGGAACATTTTTGATGCCGAGCTCGGCGAATATATAGATATCGTCCCGGCGCAGATGAGGACCGGCGATACATGGTATATGGGCACCGCGGACTCGATATTCCAGAATCTTTATTTCATCGAGACCGAGAAGCCCGAATACGTGCTGATCCTGGCAGGCGACCACATCTACAAGATGAATTACGCGGAGATGATCGACTATCACATCGCCAAGGGTGCGGACTGCACCGTTTCGGTCGTAGAGATGGACAAAAAGGATTCACAACATTTCGGCGTGCTCGAGGTCGACCGCAACGAGAGGATACTCGGTTTCGAGGAGAAGCCTAAGACGCCCAAGACGATCCCGGGTGACCCGGCCCACATCTACGCGTCGATGGGCATATATGTATTCAAGACCGACGTGCTTAAGGAAGTGCTTAATGCCGACTCGCTGGACCCGGCGAGCAAGCACGATTTCGGGAAGAATATCCTCCCGGGGATGGTCGCGAAGAAGGCGAAGGTGTTCGCTTATAATTTCAAGGACGAGAACAAGAAAGAGGCGCAATACTGGCGCGATATAGGGACGCTTGACGCGTATTACGACGCGAACATGGACCTTATCAGCGTGACGCCTATCTTCAACCTTTATGACAAGGAATGGCCGATACGCACGTATATGGAAAAATACCCGCCCGCCAAGTTCGTCTTCGCCGGCGGAGACGACGGCTCGCGCGTCGGCGTGGCGACCGATTCGATGGTTTCGAACGGGTGTATAATATCCGGCGGCAAGGTCGACCGCTCGATACTCTCGCCGAATGTGAGGGTAAACAGCTACGCCAGCGTTACCGATTCGATAGTGATGGAAGGCGTGGATATAGGCCGCAACGCCAGGATAAGGCGCGCGATCATAGATAAGGACGTGAAAGTCCCGCAGGGTACCGAGATCGGGTACGATCTTGAGGAAGACAAGAAAAAGTTTACGGTGACCGAGTCCGGGCTGGTCGTGGTAGCCAAGAGCACGGTCATCGAAAGATAGATGCGGCGCGATATAACGGCTGTGGCCAGGCTTTTGCGCCGCCATTTCGGACGATTGAGATTTAAAAGAGAGAAAGACGCGGTAGGCCTGCTCGTCAAGACGATCCTCTCGCAGAACACCTCTGATATAACTTCCTTTCGGGCGTTCGACAACCTCAAAAAGCGTTTCAGAAGTTGGGAGAGTTTAAGGAAGGCGGACGTTTCGGCCATAAGGCGCGAGATAAGGATAGCCGGCCTTTCGAATATCAAGGCGCCGAGGATAAAATACGCTTTAAGCGAGATAACCAGGCGCCGCGGCTCACTGGACTTGGATTTTTTGAAGCGGCTGGACACGCAGGCGGGATACGGATTCTTAAGGTCGATAAAAGGCGTAGGGCCGAAGACATCCGCAATAGTCCTGCTCTTCGGGTTTGATAAGCCGGTCATGCCGGTGGATACGCATATATTCAGGGTGACAAAACGTCTTGGGCTTATAGGCGGGAAGATGACGCCGGAGAAGGCGCAGAAATACCTGACCGGGGCGGCGCCCAAGGACGCGATAAAGGAATTCCACGTCCACCTGATAATGCACGGCAGGCAGGTATGCGCGGCGCGGGACCCGAAATGCCCTGTATGTGATTTGAAGTCGTTGTGTAAATATTACGGAGAAAAGCATGGAAGACAAAGCGTTAAAAATAGGGAAGAAAGAGTTTAAATCGCGCCTGCTTGTCGGCACCGGCAAGTATGCCAATTTCGATATAATGAAAAAGGCGCTCGAGGCCTCGGGCGCAGAGATAGTCACGGTCGCCATAAGGCGGCTCGACCTTGTCGATCCGAAGAAAGAATCTTTACTTGACCATATCGACAGAAATAAATATACTATATTGCCTAACACGGCAGGCTGCTACACGGCTGATGACGCGATGCGGATAGCCCGTATCGGCCGCGCGATGGGCCTGTCCGAGATGGTGAAACTCGAGGTCATAGGCGATGAAAAGACGCTCTTCCCGGACACGGAAGCGCTGCTCGCGGCGACCAAAGCCCTCGTCAAGGAAGGCTTCACCGTCATGCCGTACACGAACGACGACCCGGTCATGGCGAAGAAACTCGCGGACGCAGGCGCAGCGTGCGTCATGCCCCTGGCTTCTCCGATCGGTTCGGGTATGGGGATATTGAATCCCATTAACATAAGATTCATACAGGAGGCGGTGAAAGTACCGGTTATAGTCGATGCCGGAGTAGGCACTGCCTCGGATGCGGCCGTGGCGATGGAGTTAGGGGTCGACGGCGTGCT
>JAQTVK010000073.1 GCA_028706795.1 Candidatus Omnitrophota bacterium
TTTTTTTCATACGTCCCGCCTTTAGGCCGGTAAGCGCTATGTCCTTTACGAAATATTTCTGGAAGGCTATAAATACTACCAATACAGCGGCCGTAGCGACCACGGCGCCGGCCATGACCATCGCAAAATTCGTCCCGAACTGCCCGTTCAGGACGGAGAGCGCAAGCGGTATCGTCCTCATCTTGGAGGAATATATTATCACGAGGGGCCAGACGAAATTGTTCCATTGGGCCATAAAAGTAAATATCGCCAGCGAGGCGAGCGCCGGCTGTATGAGAGGGAGGATCACCCTGCGGTATATAGTGAACTCGGAACAACCGTCTATCTTCGCCGCGTCTATGAGGTCATCCGGGATGTTCATTATGAACTGCCTCATCAGGAATATCCCGAACGCGCCGGACATCGCCGGGATTATCAGCCCGTAAAACGAATTGAGCCACCCCAACTTCTTCACTATCACGAAACTCGTTATCAGGTTCACCTGCCAGGGTATCATCATCGAACCCACGAGCAGGAGGAACAGCTTGTCCCTGCCGAAGAACCGGTGCTTGGCGAAGGCGTAGCCGGCCAGGGAACAGAAGAATATATTGGCCAGCGTTATAGCCGTCGTGGCAAAAAGGCTGTTAAGGAAATACCTGCCCATCGGTATTATCCTGAAGAGCTCAAGGTATGCCGCGATCGTCGGCTTGCGGATAAAGAAGCTCGGGGGATAGGTATTTATCTCGTCGAGCGGCTTGAATGATGTGACTATCATCCACACGAACGGCACGATCATTATGAACGAACCGGCTATCAGGAAAATATAGATGAGGAGCTTGACGCTCCGCTGCTGCTGTTTCTTGCTCGCGACCCTGACCGTGTCCCTTCTCTCAAGCTCTTTTATCCCGTTTATGTCCATGTCAATACTCTATCTTTTTTTCGACCAGTCTCATGTTTATCACCGTTACAATGAAGAGGACGAAGAATATCAGGTACGCCAACGCCGAGGCGTAGCCCATCATGAACCTCTGGAAGCCGGTGTCGTAGAGATACGCGACTATCGTCAGCGCGCAGTCGAGCGCCCCGCCCACCGCCCCCTCCGAACTATAGGTCATTATATATACCGCGTCGAAGACCTGGAACGCGCTTATGATGGACATTATGGTGACAAAGACCATCGTCGGAGCCAGTAGCGGAAGCGTGATGTTGCGGAATTTGTCCCATTCGCTCGCCCCGTCGACCTCGGCCGCCTCGTAGAATACATGGGGGATGCCCTGCAGCCCTGCGATGAAGAGTATCATGTTATATCCCAGCCCGCCCCAGACGCTCATGATTATTATCGAGGGGAGCGTCCAATCCACGCCGAGCCAGTTTACCGGCGCTATCCCAACCGACGAAAGGGCATGGTTAAAGAGGCCGTATTTCCCGCTCGCGTAAAGCCATTTCCAGATGACCGAGATCGCTATTATCGATGTGATGCTCGGGATGAAGAAGAAGGTCTTGAACCAGTTCTTGAACCGGATGTTCTGGTCGATGGCGACGGCGAGGAGCAGCGAGATGGCTATGCTCGTCGGGACCGTGCCGGCTACATAGATCGCGGTGTTTACCATCGCCTTCCAGAAACGCGGGTCGTGGAATATTATGTTTAAGTAATTCTGGAATCCCACAAACCTGGGCGGCTGGAGGATGTTGTATTCGGTGAGGCTCCAATAAAGCGACGCGAAGACCGGAATGATGAGAAATACGGTGAAGATGATAAAGGACGGCCCGATAAAAATATACGCCCATTTCTGTTTGTTCAATTCCTTGGCTACCGACCTCACTTCTTGAGCCTCCTGTTCAACTCGTCATTCGCGCCGGCTAAAGCGGCTTTCACGTCCTTGCCCTTCAGGACGATAAGTTGTATGGCGGTATCTATGAACCTTGTGCTGTCATCCCAGCCCAATAATGACGGCGGCCCTTTCGAGTCCAGGGCCTGGGCTTTAAGCGGCTCCTTGAACGCCGCCTCCATCGGAAGTATATCCCATGTCTTTATGTTAGGAGGAAGATAAGTGTCGTGCGACTCGAGGGTCGCCTCGTATAATTTCAGCTGGACATCCGGGCGGGAGAGGTACTTGATAAACTCCCACGATTCATTCCTTAATTTGGACTGGGAGAAGACCCCCATCACCCTGCCGCCGATGAACCCGGTCCTTTTTCCCGTGGGCCCGGCCGGGAGCAAGGATATGCCCCATTTACCGTTTATCTCCGGAGCAACGTCCGCCAGGCTCTTCATTTTCCAGTTTCCGGAGATGAATACCGGGTAGTCACCCATCTTGAAGCCCTGCTCGACGGGTTTCTCTTCTTTCGGCACGCCGTATCTTTTATAGAGGTCGGTAAAGAATATCATCCCGGTTTCCGCCGCCTCGGTATCGAGGGTGGCTGCCGTCTTCTCCTTATTATAAAAATCCCCGCCCGCCTGCCATAAGAACGGGCTGTACCCTATCCAACCCAGGCCGCCCCAGTCAATTATCATCGACTTGCCGTTGCGGTTCAGGTCGGCCAGGAGCGAAGCCAGCTCTTTCCAGTCCCGCGGCGGCTTCACGACCATGTCGGTCCTGTAATACATTATATATTCGCTTACATCGAACGGAACGGCATAAACGCTCTCTTTGTACCTTATGGACGCCGCGAGCCCGGGAAAAATGTTATCCTCTATATCCTTAAGGTCTGCGGGAAAAGCCTTCTGGAGGTCGACCATCGCCCCGAGATTGCCGAATTCGGTCCCCCAAGTAAGCCCCATCGTCCCGATGTCGGGAGTGACTTCCCCTACGACCGAGGTCAGGTATTTCGAGTGCGCCTCTCCCCACGAGATCGCTTCGCATCTCACTTTGACGCCGGTATCTTTATAGAAATCCCCTCCCAGCTCGGTTATCTTCTGGGCTTGCTTCTCGGAACCGACAAGCCACATGAGTATCTCTTTTTCGGAGGATTTCTTCGCGCAACCGTAAAGGCAGGATAAGACGAGGCCCGCAAAAAATAAAAAAAGACAGCATATGGCTTTTCCGCGTTTTATGCCGCGCATAGTCTCATTATTCTCTATTATGATAAAAAGTCAAGAGATAGTTACTTTTG
This sequence comes from Candidatus Omnitrophota bacterium, assembly GCA_028706795.1. Lineage (GTDB taxonomy): Bacteria > Omnitrophota > Gorgyraeia > Pluralincolimonadales > Pluralincolimonadaceae > Pluralincolimonas. Next base: position 3,094 of record JAQTVK010000073.1, read on the forward strand.
CTCCGTCTTTTTTTCCGATTTCTCGATAAAAGTACGGGCAGAGGCAAGAAGGCTCTTCGTGTTGACGTCAAGCGCCTCCGCTCCCCTGCTGTCATCCGACGGAGGGACCTTGAACTCGAGATTATTCGCCTTGTACAGCTTTTCCGCGTAACGGATCCGGAGTTTCCTTAAAATATCCGCGATAGCTATCTTGGCGTTCTCCTGCGCCGGGTAGTCCATGACTATCGCGGCCTTCCGGTACGCCAGGTCCGCATCTTTTATCTTCTGTATTGCGCCCTCAAAGCCGCTCGTGAACGATTCCCACTTTTCTTTGTCGAATTCTTTCTTTTGGGATTCATACTCCAGGCTCAGTTTGCCGTAAAGGCTGTCCAGTTCCCTGAGCTCGGCTAACAGCTCTTTCCTGCGCTTGCCCGTAACCCCTTCCGCCTCGTCCGGAGACCCTACGCGGATCTCCGCAGCCGCGACGATATCGCCAACGCCTTCGAGTTTCTTCTTTATCTCCTCGCTCTCCTGCCTTGAGGCTATGCAGGAGACCTCGACTACATAGATACCGGGCGAGAACCTCTTCTCCCCGAACGGGCCGAACCTTATCGCAAATGACCGCCCTTCCACCGCATGCTTGCGCGTGACGATAACCTGGTTGAGCGCCCTGACCTGCAGAAAGAGTACGGTCTTCTGCGGGAGGTTTGTCTTATATTTGACGAGGACGGCGTCGCCGTTGTAAATCTTCTTCATCTCGGCCGAAACGTTCAGATTAAATTTCCCGGAATTCGCCTCGCCGTAACCCTCGGCCTTGAGCGGGACCGGATTTACCGTGACCCGGGGCTTCTCCTCCGCTCTCGCGCCGAAGAATCCCTCGGGCAGCTCCCTGCGTTCCTCCGAAGCGACGTCGGCGCGCTTGAAAACGACCTTGCCTATCTTTGTCCTTAAAGTCATTGTCGTGTCGTTTTCTTCGAGTATCTCCCCTTCGAGTGAGCGGCCGTTCTTTAGCATTACCACATCGGCGGATGAGACCGCAGAGGCCGAGAAGGCCGCCAGGAAGACTAATGATAAAAGATATATGAAAAATGGCCCTCTTTTCATCTACGTGTTCCTCCAATACAATATCTTCGCGCGTTTTTGGTAAGTTATCGTCACGTCGTCCAGGACCGGCGAATCAAGAAGGCCGTCCCCGGATTCCAGGAAATAAGCGCTATACCTGATATCGCCCGTGCCGCCGGTTACGACATTGAGCGGATTACCGGCCGGGTTAGACCTTGACGAGCTGTTGCCGAGCCAATTCGCGCCGTCAAAGACGTCAAAAGTTATGTCCGCGCCCGGGATGATGGGATTGCCGTCCACGTCCGAGACGTGCTCGGTCCATGATATCGTCCCCAGCCTCGCGGCGCCCGCCGTATTAGAGGAAGAGGTAAAAGAGGCGTCCCCCACATCATAGTATCTTCCGGCAGCGCAATCGTTGCCGATGTCGGATGCGTTTAACATCGTAGGAAATATGCGTATCTCATCCATGGTGCCGTTCGGAGGCTCGTTCGCGTTCGTATCGCAGCCGAACTGCAGGCCCTGAAACCCGGTAAACCCGTACGGCTGGATGGCCAGCGAATTATCATACTGGCTTATCCCGTCTATATACATATGCTGTTCCGCGGTATTAAAATCCCACACAAAAGCCAGGTGGTGCCACGTACCCGCCCCCCAGGAACTGCTGACGCCCCAAAGCCAATAAGAAAAATTATGCTCCAGGCCGTCTTTCCCGTGGACCCTGACGACGACTTTACACGAGGTTTCGCCGGAGCCCCTGGCTATATACATATCGATGGAAGAATTGGACCATTTCCATTCATTGCCGTCGGCATCCCAAAAAGATCTGGTCTGCGTTTCAAATATCTTACCCGAATCATAAGTAGGAAATGTCGCCCATCTCTCATAGAAATTCGGCTTGAACCATACCTCTATAGAGCCCCTGCTCGCCTCTATGTTATTTTCGGGATAAAACCAATCTATGGTCTGTCCATCGCGGGGATAAAATACCCCGTCGGGCATAAGATTGCCCGCAGGGCTTGCCAGTATCCCGGATTCCCTCGGGATAGGGCCCGTGACGCCGCTCGTCTGCCTCGCGGCGCTGCCGCCTGCGCTGTCGGCGTCCAGGTGATTGGCCTTATCGGCGTAATCGATCTTGAAATGCGGGGTTCCCGACGGGGCGGCCTCTTTCCTTGTCGTAAGCATTATCTGCCCGTCATAGGCGGCCGGCGCCACCCCGGAAGAGGCCTGGTCGAATTCCGGGTAGAGCTCGGTATTATTTATTGTGCCCTGCGCGAACTGTGCCTGGGCAGTCTGCTTCCAGATATCGAATAGCTTCACGACCGCCTGCATGCTTTTAGATGCCACCTGGTTCCCTGCCGCGTCATTTATGAACCCGGTCGCGTTGATCTCATAATATCCGCCGGAGTTGAAGCAGAATTCCGTCGTATAAACCGAGAGCGCGGTCTTATCTACCGCGAGCGGGACGCC
>JAQTVK010000002.1 GCA_028706795.1 Candidatus Omnitrophota bacterium
GAATACGCCTAACTTCGCGGCAGACCTTACCGCGTGTGCGACCGTATTCGGGATGTCGTGGAATTTAAGGTCAAGGAACACCCTGGCGCCGCTGTCATGGACGAGCGCGACCGCGTCCGGGCCGCATAAAGTGAAGAGGCCCATGCCAACCTTGAAGATCCTCACGTCCGGGCCTAGCTTCTTGACCATTTCTTTCGCCTCGGCGAGCGATTTCACATCTAGCGCCACGATAAGCCTTTCGGCTGCTTTTATCTCTTGAGGCATCCGGTGAGTTCCTTTATGTTTTTTATCCCCTCTTTTCGCATATATTCTTCTATTCCGTCGATTATCTCGACTGCAACCCTGGGGTTCACGAAATTCGCTGTCCCTATCTGGACGGCGGAGGCCCCGGCTATGATAAACTCGAGGGCGTCCTCATAGCACATAATACCGCCCATGCCGATAATCGGTATTTTCACTTTTTTGGCGGTCTCCCAGGCCATGCGCAAGGCGATCGGTTTTATCGCCGGCCCGCTCAAGCCCCCGACGACATTGCCCAGGACCGGCCTCCTCGTATCTATGTCTATCGCCATCCCTGTAAATGTATTGACGAGCGAGACCGCGTCAGAACCCGCCTCCTCCACGGCCATCGCTATCTCGGTTATATCTTTTACGTTGGGGGAGAGCTTGGTAATGACCGGTTTTTTTGAAGCTCTCCTTACCGCCCTGACCACTGCGGCCGCCGACCCCGGCTCCCGCGCGAATTCAAGCCCTCCCTCTACGTTGGGGCATGATATATTTATCTCTATGGCATCGACCCTTTTTATTTTATCGAGCTTCCCGGCGATCGCTGCATAATCTTCTACCCTGTGCGCGGCTATCGAAACGATGACCGCTGTCTTGACCTTGTTCAAAAACGGCACCTTGTCCTTGATAAAGGCGTCTATGCCGTCATTCTGGAGCCCGATGGAATTGAGCATGCCTGACGGCGTCTCTACGACGCGAGGCGGGGGGTTGCCCTCCCTGGGCTTCAGGGTCACCGATTTGGTCACTATAGCCCCGATCTTGTTCAAGTCGACGAGTTTCCTGTATTCCTCACCTGACCCGAATGTCCCGGATGCGACAGTCACCGGATTCTTCAATTCGAGCCCGCCTATCTTCACCTTAAGGTTCGGTTTTACCATATCACCTCTTTAGCGTTAAAGACCGGGCCGTCTTTACAGACCAGTTTATATCCCGATCCTGTCTTTATCGCGCATCCCAGGCACGCGCCCACCCCGCAGGCAATATTCTCCTCCAAAGAGACGTAACATTCAAGCCCGCGTTTCTCCGCGATGCGCCCGGCTGCTTTCAGCATGCCCCTGGGGCCGCAGGCGAATATAACCGGCCGGAAGTCCTTTTTTACCGACAGGAAACTATTTAGAATGTCCGTTGCGAAACACTTTTCCCCGCAGCTTCCGTCATCGGTAGCAACTATAGTCTCGATGCCGATATTGCCAAAATGCTCGACGCAAAGCAGGTTCTTCCTGCTCCTGGCGCCTAATATTGCATAGGTTTTGCCGCTTTTTATCTTAGCGAGTGCGTCTGCCAGCGAGGCGAGCGGCGCTACTCCTATTCCGCCGGCGAGTATTATGAAATTTTTTCTGCCTTTCGGGACAGTAAAACCGTTCCCCAGCGGCCCCAGGAGATCTATCATACCTCCCGGCTTTAACCCTGAGAGGAACCGTGTGCCCTTCCCTTTTATTTCATATAATATCTCAAAACCCGAGGCGTTTATACGGTGGAAACCGAACGGCCTTCTCAGCAGCGGAGTGTCCGTGTCGCCGCACCTTATCGTCAGAAATTGTCCGGGCTTTGCTTTTTTCGCGATGGGCTGGCATTTTACCGCCATCAGGCAATAGCCGGGTTTTATCTTCCTGTTCGATATGACCTTTCCCGTCCCTTGTATCATATGGCAGCGTGCCATTCCTTCAATGGCCTGACCCCGATGGAATGCTGCTTGATCGCCTCTATCCCCTTGGTCGCGGCATCCGCGCCCGGGATCGTCGTGACACAAGGGATGCCCAGCGAGACCGCGAGCGACCTTATCTTTATCTCGTCCTCCCTCGGCTTCTTCCCGGAGGGCGTATTTATGATAAATTTTATCTTCCCCTCTCTCATGTGGTCGAGTATATTAGGGCTCCCCTCGCTTATCCTGTGGATCGGGGTAGCCGCGATCCCTGCTTCCTTGAGCGTCGCCGCCGTGCCGGCCGTAGCGATCATATCGAATCCCAGTTTACTCAATTTCTTGGCTATCGGGACTATCTTCGCCTTATGCGCGTCCTGGACGCTCACGAAGACCGTGCCTTCTGTCGGCAGCGCGCTGTTAGCGGCCATCTGCGATTTCGCGAACGCCCTGCCGAAATCCACGTCTATGCCCATTACCTCGCCTGTCGACCTCATTTCCGGGCCGAGTATTATGTCTATCCCGGGGAACTTGACGAACGGGAAGACGGATTCCTTTACCGATATCTGCGGTGGGGTTATTTCTTTGGTAAAGCCGAGGTCTTTTAATTTCTTCCCGGCCATGACCTTCGCCGCGAGCTTCGCGAGGGGTACCCCTATCGCCTTGCTGACGAAAGGTATCGTCCTCGACGCCCGGGGATTTACCTCTAGTATATAAACGATGCCTCTTTGGACGGCATATTGGACGTTCATAAGGCCGACGACGTTCAGGTCCTTCGCGAGAGAGAAGGTGGCCTGCCTGATCTCATCGATGACCTTCTTGCTCAGCGTATGCGGAGGAAGGACCATAGCGGCATCGCCGGAATGGACACCCGCCTCCTCTATGTGCTCCATTATCCCGCCTATCACAAATGTTTCTCCGTCGCCTATCATGTCGACGTCGACCTCGATCGCGTCCTCGAGGAACTTATCTATCAACACCGGAAATTCGGGAGATGCTTTTACCGCATGCGTCATATAATACTCGAGTGATTCGTCGTCATAGACTATCTCCATCGCGCGCCCGCCCAGCACATAGGAAGGCCTGACCATTATCGGATAACCTATCCTTTTGGCGGCTTCTATCGCGCCTTTAACGTCGGTGGCGGTCCCGTTCACCGGCTGCCTCAACCCCAGCTTCTCGACGAGGAGCTTGAACTTCTCCCTGTCCTCCGCAATATCTATCGCCTCGGGGGTAGTTCCGATAATCTTGAGCCCCGCCTTCTTTAACGCCACCGCCAGGTTCAGCGGGGTCTGGCCTCCGAATTGGACTATCGCGCCGTCAGGTTTCTCTTTATCGGCTATATTAAGGACGTCCTCGATGGTAAGCGGCTCAAAATATAATTTGTCCGAGGTGTCATAATCCGTCGAGACGGTCTCGGGATTGGAATTTACCATTATCGTCTCGTAGCCTATCTCCTTGAGCGCGAAGGCGGCATGGACGCAGCAATAATCGAACTCAATGCCCTGGCCTATCCTGTTAGGGCCTCCGCCGAGTATCATGATCTTCTTCTTCGCGGAGGACCTTGTCTCGTCTTCTTCCTCGTATGTCGAGTAGAAATATGGCGTATATGCCTCGAATTCGGCGGCGCAGGTATCGACCAGCTTATAGACCGCGTTTACTCCCTCTTTTATCCTCGGCCCCCTTATGCTCATTTCGTCCGAACCGCGCAGGTATGAGATCTGCTTATCCGAGAACCCGTACTGTTTGGCTTTCAGGAGGAATTCACCGGTCATCTCGGAGCTCTTTATCTGGTCCTCGACCTCGATTATCTCCTTTATATTCCGGAGGAACCACGGGTCTACCTTAGTGAGCCCATAGATCTTTTCTATCGAGAACCCTTCCTTTAAGGCGTATCTGATATAAAACAACCTGTCCTGGTTAGGCGTCTTTAACTTCTCGATTATTTCCTGTTTGAAATTCGGGCTCTTCGACTTCGCCTCGTATTCGTCCTTCGGGTCCGCGCCGAGGCCGAACCTGCCGATCTCCAGCGACCTGATGCCTTTCTGCAGCGCCTCTTTGAATGTCCTGCCTATCGCCATCGTCTCGCCGACCGATTTCATTTGTATGGTCAGCCTCTGGTCGGCCTTGGGGAACTTTTCGAAAGCCCACCGCGGGATCTTTACGACGCAATAATCTATCGCCGGCTCGAATGAAGCCGGTGTCTCCTTGGTTATATCGTTTGGTATCTCATCGAGGGTGTAACCAACCGCGAGTTTCGCCGCGATCTTCGCTATCGGGAAACCCGTCGCCTTGGATGCGAGGGCAGATGACCTCGATACCCTGGGGTTCATCTCGATTATGACCTGCCTTCCGGTATCCGGGTTGACGCCGAACTGGATGTTCGAGCCGCCGGTCTCGACGCCGATCTCGCGTATGACCTTTATCGCGGAATCCCTCATTACCTGGTATTCCCTGTCGGTCAGCGTCTGGGCAGGCGCGACTGTTATGGAATCGCCGGTGTGTATCCCCATCGGGTCGAAGTTCTCGATCGAGCAGATTATTACGACATTGTCCTTCAGGTCGCGCATGACCTCGAGTTCGTATTCCTTCCATCCGACGACGGATTCCTCTATGAGGATCTCGCCTATCATGCTTAAAGAAAGGCCCCTTTGCGCGATCTCCTCGAATTCTTTCCAATCCGCCGCGGTCCCGCCGCCTGTCCCGCCTAACGTGAAAGACGGCCTTATGACGAGCGGGAAACCGATCTTCCCGGCAATCTCCTTCGCCTGATCCATATTGTAGGCGAGGTCGCTCTTCGGCAGGTCGAGTCCTATATTCGACATTGCCTCCTTAAAGAGCTTCCTGTCCTCGGCCTTCTTTATCGCCCCGGCTTTTGCGCCGATCATCTCAACCCCGAACTTCTCCAGGACGCCCGTCTCGTGGAGCTGTATGGCGCAGTTAAGGCCTGTTTGCCCGCCCAGCGTAGGCAATAATGCGTCCGGCCTCTCCTTCTCGATTATCTTCGCTATCATCTCCGGGGTTATCGGCTCGATATAAGTGACATCCGCGGTCTCCGGGTCGGTCATAATAGTGGCCGGGTTGGAGTTGACGAGGATGACCTTAAACCCCTCCTCGCGGAGCGCTTTGCACGCCTGGGTCCCAGAATAATCGAATTCGCAGGCCTGGCCTATCACTATCGGGCCTGAGCCTATTATCAATATCTTCTTTATGTCTGTCCTCTTAGGCATCTTTCCTCTCGCTCATCATGGCTGCGAATTTGTCGAACAAATATTCGGCGTCATGCGGGCCCGGGCACGCCTCGGGATGATACTGGACGGAAAACACCGGCAGCTTCCTGTGTTCCATGCCTTCTACCGTCTTATCGTAGAGATTTATATGCGTCAGGACCATATCTTTATCCGGGATGGAGTCCATATCGACCGCGAACCCGTGGTTCTGCGACGTGATGTCGACTTTTCTCGTCCTCAGGTCCATTACCGGATGGTTGCCTCCGTGGTGGCCGAATTTAAGTTTATACGTCTTGCCGCCGAGCGCCAGGCCGAGTATCTGGTGGCCCAGACATATGCCGAATATCGGAAGTTTGCCGATCAGTTTTTTCACGGCTTCGATATGGTACGGCACGCCCTCGGGATCACCGGGCCCGTTCGAGAGGAACAACCCGTCCGGCTTCAGTGCGAGCACCTCTTCGGCCGTGGCCGAGGCAGGAAAGACCTTGACCTTGCAGCCTATCCTGCTCAAATTCCTGAATATGTTCAACTTCGTCCCGCAATCTATCGCGACTACGGTAAATTTCGGTTTCGCGGCGGTTTTATCTTCCCAATCAAACGGCTCCCTGCACGTGACTTCCTTGACGAGATCTCTCCCTAAGAGGCCCGGCGAGGCCTTTACCCTGTCGAGGAGTTTCTTTTCGTCCGGCTCTGTTGTCGAGATGGCGCATTTCATCGCGCCCTTGGTCCTCAATTTCCTCGTGATCGCCCTTGTATCGACGCCCTGTATGCCGGTTATCTTATGTCTTTTCATATAATCGTCGAGCGTCCCCTTCTTCCGGTAATTCGAGGCCATACCGCTTAATTCCTTTATTACAAGACCTTCGGCCCACGGCCTGCAGGATTCGACATCTTCATCGTTGACGCCGTAATTCCCTATCAACGGATATGTCATCATCACTATCTGGCCTTTATAGGAGGGATCGGTCAGTATTTCCTGGTAGCCGGTGATAGAGGTATTAAACACCAGTTCACCGAACGACTCGCCCTCTGCGCCGAACGACTCGCCTTTATATGCACTTCCGTCTTCTAGGACAAGATATGCTTTCATTCTCCGCTTTCTTCCAGTAGTTCAGAATAAAGTAAGCTGCTTTTCTCCCGTTCCCTCTTTATCGAATATCTTTATCTTGCCGTATTCCCCGTCGTAGCCGGCGAGGATATCCACTTTCCCGTTCCTTACCCTTATCACTCCCTCCGCGACCTTCTCCGGAAGTTGCGCCCTTAGGTCGGCTTCGCCCATCTTCAGCAAAATATTGAATTCGCTGCCGCATTTATTCACGAGCGCCATATATTCGCGTTCTACCGCGACCGATTGCTCGCCTACACCGCGTGCGTCGGCAATTATCTGCCCGAGCGGTATCATGCTCTTGAATGGGACCGCGTTCTCCGGGACGAACCCCTCAGGCCTGTCCGCGAGCTCCTCCACCCGGTGCATGACACCTACCGTTATCTTCTTGCCGCAGACGGGGCAAAGATTCCGGTTTTTTATCGCCTCTTTGGGAGATATCCTCGCGCCGCAGTTCCTGTGCCCGTCATAATGATATTTCCCTTCCTCAGGATAGAACTCTACGGTATATAAAAATTTCTTTTTGTCTTTGGCCTTTAACGCGCCTATTATCTCCCTGTAATCGAGCGCGCAATCGAAGACGTTCGCCTCCCTGCCTATCTTCTGGGGAGAGTGCGCGTCCGAATTCGATACCAGCGAATACCTGTCGAGCCCGCTCAGCCGCCAGTTCATCGCAGGATCGGATGACAGGCCGGTCTCGAGGCAGTATATGTTCTTCGCTTCGTCCTTAAAGCATTCCTCAACGCTGTTGAAGCCGGAATTCGAGCCGAATATCGAAAAGTGCGGGGTCCACGCATGCGCCGGCACGATAAGGCAATCCGGCGATACGTCGAGGCAGATCCTGGCGAGATCCCTAGCGCTCAGGTTCAGTATAGGGCGCCCGTCGGAGAAGATGTCCCCGTACTCCCCCAGTTTCGCATTCAATTTTTCCGCCGTCCCCAGGTCAGGGACGAAGATAACGTTGTGTATCCTTTTGGATTTACCTTCTACGTAGAAATTATTGAATACCTCGACCGTCAGTATAAAATTCACGCCTTCGTGTTCGTAAAGCCCGCCTCCGGCTTCCTTAAGCGCGCCGCTCAACTCCGAAAACCAGAGAGGATGGGTAAAATCGCCCGTGCCCAGGAGGGAGATCCCTTTTATCTTCGCCCAACGGGAGAGCTCTTTGACATTCATGGATCCCGAAGTCGCGCGGCTGTATTTCGAATGGATATGGAAATCAGCTGCAAATTCCATTAAAAGATCGGCTCCAGCTCCTCTTTCCCTTTACTCACGGCCTTACCGATGAGCGACCTCTGGTAATTGACATAGCCGAGGTTTGTTTTCGCCTTCTTCCCGTAATAGCTGTCCGGATATTTCTTCACCAGGAGGTCGTAATAATACTGGGAGGTGTCCCAATCCTTGACCTTGTATGCGATATCTCCTGCGTGGAGCCAATCTCTCGCTTCCAGCTTTTCTTTTCCCTTCAAATACGGTTCCGAGCTGGCGCATCCCAGAACAAAGACCAGCGCTATCGCAAAAGCAAAGACCATCATCATCCCGCGACGCATAACACCCTCCTTTTTATTCGAATTTCCCGTTTTCGTATTTTATCTTTCCGCCGACTATAGTAACGAGAACCGTTCCGCCCATCTTCCTGCCGACCAGCGGCGTGTTCTTCGATTTAGATTCTATGCGTTTCTCGTCGACGACCCATTCCGCGGCAGGGTCAAATACCGTGACATCGGCGTCGCTTCCCTCTGCAAGCGAGCCCTTCCCCTTGAGGTCCAATATCCCGGCGGGGTTTGCCGAGATCTTTTTTATGAGGCCGCTCCAGTCGAGGACCTTATCCTTTACCAATTCCGTATTAGCGAGCGATAAGGCAAATTCCAGGCCTATCATCCCGTTCGCGGCAAAATCGAATTCGACGTCTTTTTCCTCGATAGAATGCGGCGCATGGTCGGTAGATATGGCATCTATCGTCCCGTCGGATAGCCCCTTCTTGACCGCGGCGAGGTCTTCCTTGCTCCTCAGCGGAGGATTTACCTTCGCCTTCGTATTAAAACCAAACACAGCCTCTTCGGTGAGCGTAAAGTAATGCGGGCAGGTTTCGCATGTCACCTTTATCTTTCTTTTTTTTGCTTCCCTGACCGCCTCAACGCTCTCTTTCGCGGATACATGGGCGATGTGCAGCTTCGCGCCTGTGAGCTCAGCCAGTTCTATGTCCCTCATAACCATGACAACCTCAGAAGCGCGCGGTATCCCTTTCAGCCCGAGTTTCGTGGAGATGAATCCCTCGTTCATTGCGCCGTTTTTCGACAGATTGGTGTCTTCGCAATGCGATATTACCGGCAGGCCGAACATCTTCGCGTATTCGAGCGCCCGTCTCAGTATCTCGGCGTTCATCACCGGTTTTCCGTCGTCTGAGAGCGCTTTCGCGCCGGCCTCGGCCATCTGGCCTATCTCGGTAAGCTCCTTGCCTTCGAGGCCTTTCGTCACCGCGGCCGCGGGATAGATATTTATAAGCCCTGTCTTAGATGCTTCGGCATAAATATATTCCACGACGCCTTTGTTGTCGATGACCGGGCTGGTGTTCGCCATGCACAGGACCGAAGTAAACCCTCCCTTTAGCGCAGCCCTTGAACCGGTGACGAATGTCTCCTCGTCTTCCCTGCCCGGTTGCCTGAGATGGACATGCATATCTATAAGCCCGGGAAATACCAGCTTTCCTTTGCAATCTATCGTCTTAGCGCCGTTCGCCTTAATATTCTTCCCGACCTGCGCTATCTTATCGCCCTTTATAAGGACATCGGATTCCGAGTCGAGATTGCTCGCCGGATCGACCACGTGTCCGCCTTTCAGGATGATATCCATGTCATTCGATCCTCTCTTTTACGCCTGACACCAGGTACAGGACCGCCATCCTCACCGCGATGCCGTTCGTCACCTGCTCGAGGATCACGGAATACGGCCCGTCAGCCACCTCGGGGGTGATCTCTACCCCGCGGTTAATGGGCCCGGGGTGCATTATAAGGACGTCTTTCTTCGCGTATTTCATCTTCTCTGCATCCAGCCCGAACTTCATGGCATATTCCCTTATGGACGGGAAGAGGCTCTGCCCCTGGCGCTCTAACTGTATCCGCAGCATATTTATGACATCCGCACCCTCGATCGCTTCTTTGATGTCGTATGTCACTTTCACGCCGAGTTTTTCAATCTCCGGCGGCATAAGCGTCGCCGGCCCGCAGACCGTGACCTTCGCGCCGAGTTTGGTCAACCCCCAGATATTCGACCGCGCCACCCTCGAGTGGGCGATGTCGCCTATTATCGATACGTTCAGCCCGGCTATCTTCTTTTTATGCTCTTTTATCGTGAACATATCGAGCAGGCCCTGTGTAGGATGTTCGTGCGAGCCGTCGCCCGCGTTTATTATCGACGGCGAGACCGACTCGGCCAAAAGCTGCGGCGCCCCGGAGGCCGAATGCCTCATTATTATGATATTTACCTTCATCGCCTCTATGTTCTTGGCCGTATCCTTTAGCGTCTCCCCCTTGGTCAGGCTCGAGGCGTTCGTCTGGATATTGACTATATCGGCGCTCATGCGTTTCGCGGCGAGCTCGAACGAGGTGCGAGTCCTTGTCGACGGCTCGAAGAAGAAAAGGACGACAGTCTGGCCGCGGAGCGTCGGGACTTTCTTTATCGGCCTCTGCGATATCTCCTTGAATGAGTCGGCGGTCTCCAGGATGAGGCCTATCTCATCGGCTGAGAGGCCTTCTAGGCCCAGAAGGTCTTTTTTCGTCCACTTGACGGCCATATTATTCCTCCATTTCCGCGACTACTACACCGTCTTCGCCGTCTGCTTCTTTTATCTTGACCTGTACCGTCTCTTTCTGCGATGTGGGTATGTTCTTCCCCGCGTAATCGGCCCTTATCGGCAGTTCGCGATGGCCCCTGTCGACCAGCACGGCCAGTTGTATGCTCTTCGGCCTGCCGAAGTCTATCAGTGCGTCGAGCGCGCACCTTATCGTCCTGCCGGTATATAGGACGTCGTCTACCAGGATTATCACCTTGTCGTGTATATCGAAATCTATCTCGGTCTTGTGGACCACGGGCTGTTCCGCGACCTCGGCAAGGTCGTCCCTGTAGAGGGTAATATCCAGGGCCCCAACCGGGATCTCGCGGTTGACTATCGCCGCCATCTTCGCGGCAAGCCGGTCGGCAAGCAGGGCACCCCTCGTCCTTATCCCCACTATCGCGAGCCCTTCGACCGACTTGTTGCTCTCGACTATCTCATGCGCGATCCGCACCAGGGCGCTCTCGATCTGCCCGGCATCCATCACCTTTGCCTTCTCGCGAAGCTTCATAACGCCCTCCGGGCGACAAAGTGCCAGTCTTTACGAATTTTGGCAACGAAGTGCCAGTCTTCGCAAATTTTGGCAATAAAAATGCCTGTCCCCGGCTCTTTGCCGAAAACAGGCACAATATGCTTTTTCGTATAATTACAGTTCATCTTCCTCTCCTTTTCCGGCCTCACTGGGCCAGATTAAAAGGTTGCTAGTGATAAAATATAGCATCCGGCTGCCTTATTGTCAAGGGTTAATTTCAGGGGGTGACTTGGGCTAATACCCTAACGAATCGGTCGGTATCGAATTGAAGAGCCTGGAGACGATCCCGAAGCCCGGCTTGGGTTTCCTGTCCCACGTCAGGATGCCCCAATATTCCTCGATATTCGGGTCCTGGACCGAGGGGTTCCCGCCCTTCCACCACTCGTCTGTCCATTCAAATATCACTATGCCGGCCAAGTCGCTGTTTATGCTCTCTATTTGGGTCTGCAGGGCCTTGTCCTGGGTCTCTTTCTTGACAAAAGTGCTGTAGCCGGTCTCGGTTATGAAGATGGGCTTATTGTATTTCTTGGATATCGCCTTCATCTCTTTCACGACATTGGCCGCGTCTTCCTTCCCGCGCCAATTAAAGCCGTGCCCGCCGATATAGGCATTACATCCGATAACGTCGAGGAAATCGAACCCGAGATCGAACCCTTTCACTTTAAGTATATTGGCCCCGGTCACCGGATGGCTTTTGTCCGCAGCCTTTACCGCGAGATATATCTCTTTCATGAAATTATTTACCTTGTCGAAACCGTAGCGCGGCACCGGGTTGCCGGGTTCATCGTAACAGAACGGCGCGTCGTTCCAGATGCTCCACATTAGGATACAGCGCCTGTTCTTGTGCCTTTTCACGACATCTATGGCCATCTTCTTAAGGGCTTTCAACTCGACGTCGGACGAGTAATCCGTGTAGGCGGAAGGATAGATGATCTGCTCTATTATCCTGAGGTTGTGCTTCTCGGCCAGGTCTAGCAAGGCGTCGGGAAGGGGCTCATATGTCCTTATCGTATTTATGCCTGCCTCCTTCATCATCCTGAAATCGTTCTCGAAGACCGAGAGGGGTATTTTAGAGAAACAGCCGTCGACCCCCGGCGGCAATCCCGGGGCGCTTATGCCGTATGCCACGCCCTTTATGAAAAATAACGAGCCGTCGGCGTATATCCTGTTGTCCTTGATGACCACGCCGCGCTCCGGTATCCTTCTCGATATCAGGACCTCGGGCTCTCCCGGCTTCTTCGTTACTATTATTTTCTCGGCCTTCTCCCTTTCGGCCGCCTTCTGCCTTTCCAGGTCCTTCTGCTTCTCCACTTCTTTGGCGCGTTGTTCCAGGCGGACGCGCTCCTTCGCGAGTTCCGCGATCTCCTCATCGGAAGGCGTCTCCATGGAGGCGATCAGCGGACGTTTAAGCGTGATGACGCCTGTGGGAACCTCCACCCTGACCGAATCGGCGGTCTCGAGGATTACTTTCCCGACGACCACGCCGCCGGCGGCAAGTGTGACCTTTACCGGCTTCGAGGCCTTTATCTCCTCCAGGACCTTGAGCTGGCTTTCGAGCGCCTTCTTCCCGTCAGCCACCACTGAGAGCTCTTTGTTCAGTTCTTCCGATTTACCTTTCGCCGCGGCCAGTTCGGCTTCGAGCTTGGCTATCTCTTCAGGCTTTGCCTGGGCTTCTGCTTTTGCCGCCTCAAGCTTTTTTTCCAGGTCAGCCCTGTTCTGCTCAAATTCCTTAAGTTTCGTCTCGAGTTCACCTCGGCTGGTCCTGAGCTCTTCGAGCGACGTGCTCAATTTCGAACGCTCGGCCTCTATGATCGCTATCTTCTTCTCTGCTTCCTTCCGCAGCGCTTCTTTCTTTACGACCTCGACCCTGGTCACGGCGATGATTGCTACCAAGATAATCATGGCAGCAACCACTAAGACCGGCCTGAACTGCAGCAGCCGGGCATAATTTACTATGCCTTTTCTCTCCTTCTCCGAGATCTGTTCATAGGAGATACCGATAAGGTACTTATTTGGGCGGCCTTCTGTTATCTTTTTTAACCAAGCCGCTTCCGCGACAGCGGCGATCGGCTTGGCAGAGAACGGCATATTGATCTGGAGGCGAAGTTTCGCGGATTTGCTGTTTAATTTTTCGGCGAGGTCGTCTTTTAGGTTGTTGACCTCAAGGCACATGCCGCCTTCGCTGACGTCCCTGGTGAAGGATTGGTGGAACTCGGAGTATATCTCTTTATCGTCGAGGCTGACTATCTCGAACTCGACGGGAAAGACCGTCCCGAGCCTTATATATCTTCTGCGCTGGATTCCGTCTTTATCTTGCGGTGTTTGCATATGCCTCTTTCAGACCGTTTGATGAATTCAACCATGTGCGCGGCTTCAGGCGCCAGTCCCCCGAGCTTTGATATTTCGGATAAAGCCTGTGTCACATTCATGTCCGAACGGTAAAGCAATTTGTATATCTTCTTGATCTCCGCCTTCGCATCCTCGCCTATCGATGAGCGTTTCAAGCCGACAATATTTAACGAACATACCTCGGAATCGCCTTCGATAAGCGTATAAGGCACGACGTCTTTGTTTACGCGCGCCAGTCCGCCTATCATCGCGAGCGTCCCTATCCTGACAAACTGGTGGAGTGTGACGTTCCCGGAAATGAAAGCCGCGTCCTCGATCTCTATGTGCCCGGCGACTAGAGCGCCGTTGCATAACACTATATTATTGCCTATCCTGCAGTCATGCGCGACGTGCGAGAACCCCATGAAGAAATTATCGTTGCCGATGATGGTCGTCGATCCTTCCTCCAGGCCGCGATGTATACTGGCGTATTCCCTGAATACATTCCTGTCGCCTATTTTGAGGAAGCTCTTCGCGCCCTTGAAATGCAGGTGCTGGGGCGTATGGCCGACGACCGCGCCCATATGGATCTCGCAGTCCCTGCCGATCGTCGTCCCTGAGGCGATATACGCGTGCGCGAGCACTTTTGTGCCGTCGCCTATCGAGGCGCCGTCCTCGATTATCGCGTACGGCCCGACTTCGACCTCGCCTAATGCGGCCTTTTTGCCCACGATAGCCGTGGGATGTATATTAGCCACTCTCTCCGCCCCTCCTGGGGTTAAGTACGATCAGGAATTCGCCCTTCGGTTTCGATTTATCGAAACGCGCGGCTATCTCGCTCACTTTCCCGCGCAAGACCTCCTCGAATTTCTTCGTCAATTCCCGCATCACGCAGATGCGGATATCGCCGAATATCTCAAGTATATCACATAAAGCCCTTAAAATCCTGTGCGGAGACTCATAAAAAACGACCGTCCGTTTCTCGTCCTTGAATTCCGACAGCTTATTCCTCCGCGCGCCGGACTTGTTCGGAAGGAACCCCTCAAAGATAAAACGGTCTGTCGGCATTCCTGATGTTATGAGGCCGAGTATTATCGCGGCAGGACCGGGTATCCCGACGACACCGATCCCCTCTTTTATCGCGAGCGCTATGATATGCGCCCCGGGATCGGATATGCCCGGCGTCCCGGCGTCGGATACAAGGGCAACGTCCTTGCCTTCCTTCAGCAGTTTTATGAGGTAATCGCCTTTGGTTACCCTGTTGTGCTCGAAATAACTCGTCAACGGGGCTTTTATGCCGTAGTGGTCTGTGAGGATCTTTGTGTGGCGGGTATCCTCTGCGGCGATGAGGTCGGCTCCCTTTAAGACCTCAACCGCGCGGATAGTTATATCTTTAAGGTTGCCTATGGGCGTCGCGACCACATAGAGCGTTCCGGATGGCATCTTTATTCGACCGTAACCGACTTCGCGAGGTTTCTCGGCTGGTCTACGTCCCTTCCTTTCAGGACGGCAATATAATAGGCCAGCAGCTGCAGCGGCAACACGGTCAGGAGGACGGAGAGCATCTCCTCGGTCTCGGGTATATACAAGACCGAGCTGACGTGTTTCTTTATCGATGTGTCGCCCTCCGTGGCTATAGCGATGATCGCCCCGTGTCGCGCGCGTATCTCCTGTATATTGGATATCATCTTGTCATAAGTGAACGACTTCGGCACGATGGCCACGACCGCCATATTCCTGTCGATAAGCGCTATCGGCCCGTGCTTCATCTCCCCGGCGCCGTAACCTTCGGCGTGGATATACGAGATCTCTTTAAGCTTTAGCGCCCCCTCGAATGCATTGGGATAATTCACCCCGCGGCCGATATACATAAAACAGGGGAGTTTGTAATATTTTTTTGCGCAGACTTTGATCGCCTCGGCCCCGTCGAGTATCCCGTCCATGTGCTCGGGGATCATTTCGAAGCTGCTCAGTATCGCCTTCAGCTGTTTTTGGGTTATCGCGCCGTTCATCCTCCCTAAATACAGGGCCAACAGGATAAAGATCGCTATTTGCGCAGTATACGCCTTGGTCGAAGCGACCCCGATCTCCGGGCCTGCGTGCGTATAGATGACACCGTCGGATTCCCTGGCTATCGTAGACCCGACGACGTTGCATATAGATATCGCCTTTATGCCGTTCTTCTTCGCCTCACGCAGCGCAGCGAGCGTATCCGCTGTCTCGCCGGATTGGCTCACTGCAATAAAGAGGCTCTTCCTGCCGTATACCGGGTTCCTGTACCTCAGCTCGCTCGAGACGTCCACCCCCACCGGTATCCTGGAGAATTTTTCGATCAGGTACTCGCCGACAAGGCCGGCATGATAGGCGGTCCCGCATGCCGAGATCACTATATTGTCGATATTGCGTAATTCAGAAGCGGTAAGTTTTATCCCGTCCATCTTTATCCGGCCGGTCGGGATATCGGCCCGGCTTGATAATATCTTGTGTATGACGCGCGGCTGATCGTAGATCTCTTTCAGCATGAAGTGCGCATATCCGCCCTTTTCCGCCTGGGAGATATCCCACTCGATATGTGTGGTTTTCTTGTTTATCTTTTTCCCGCTCAGGTCAGTTATGATGACTTTATCCCTCGTGAGGGTTATGACCTCCTGGTCATCGACAAAGATCACTTTCCTGGTCCTGTCCATTATGGCCGGGCAGTCCGAGGCGAGGAAGTTCTCCCCATCTCCCACGCCGACGATAAGAGGGCTGCCGCATCTGGCCCCGACCAGCTTACCAGGTTCGTCCTTGTGTATCACTGCGATCGCGTATGAGCCCTTCGCGTCCTTCAGCGCGCGGCGGACCGCGTCTTCGAGGGTTCCCTTATAATACTTTTCTATGAGATGAGGCAGGACTTCGGTGTCGGTATCCGAAATGAATTTATGGCCTTCCTTTTTGAGCTGGGCCTTGAGCTCTTCGCAATTTTCTATTATACCGTTATGGACGAGCGCTATCGTTTTGCGGCAATCGTAATGAGGGTGGGCGTTTATATAATTAGGGACGCCGTGCGTCGCCCAGCGCGTATGGGCGACCCCGACGGTTCCGGCAAGATGGGTCTTCTTGAGGCCTTCATAAAGCTCTTTTATCTTACCGGGCATCTTCAGCGTCTTTATCCTGTGCCCTTCGAGCACAGCGATGCCCGCAGAATCATAACCCCTGTATTCGAGCCTCGCCAGCCCCCTTATCAGGATAGGGGCGGCCTCTTCCCTGCCTATATATCCGGCTATGCCGCACATTTTTTAATCCGTAGAGAACTTTATCTCGTCAACATAAAGGACGCCGTTCTTATTATCAACGGTCATGTCGTCGAAAGTGATATCCATTTCCAGCATGCTGCCCATGTCCCTCATCGTCCCCGAAGCCCTGAACCCCTGCATCGGTATGGACACCAATTGCCAGTCGCCGGTTATCCCTTTCAGGACATAGGACGAGCGCTGACCCCCGGAATTTGTCAAAGTAACTTTGAATTTCGTAGTAAAGCCGTAATCCACGTCGCCCTTTATCATCATGCTCATCTTTTTATACGGCGTGAGGTCCAGTTTATTTAACATTATATAAAAACCGTTAAGCGCCGCCCCGGTCGTGGCTACATCATAGGTTATCTTGACGACGTGGTTATCAGCGGCATTCTTACCCGGGACACCATAATACATGGGGATTATCTTCATTGTAGTCCCCTGGCTGGAGTCGAGGGGGTTAGAACTCCACGTGCCCATTTCCGTGCCCAAATCGCTTTTATCAGCGGTCTCAAAACTGGCTAAAATGAGGTCTTTGGCGAATGCCGGATTATTTAAAGCGAGCGCCGCTGATAAGAAAACCAGCGCGAAGCAGAGGCGGCTTATCTTGTTTCCCATGACGGCCCTCCTGTTTTTTATTTTGGCGTCCCCACGGGGATTTGAACCCCGGTCGCAAGCTTGAAAAGCTCGTGTCCTGACCAGGCTAGACGATGGGGACGCTGTATTTCACCGGTTACTTGCTCTCCTCTGCGGCTTCCTCTTCTTCGATGACAGAGGCGACAGAAGAGACCCTGTCCTTTGCGTCGAGTTTTATTATCCTTACGCCCTGTGCCGCGCGCCCGGTCGAACGGATATCCTTTACCGGGCAGCGGACTATCACGCCCTTCTCCGTTATTATCATTATTTCGTCTTTATCAGAGACCGTCTTGAGCGCAACGGCTTCACCGTTCTTCTCGGTGACCCTGATGTTTATGATGCCTTTCCCGCCCCTGCTCTGCGTCCTGTATTCCTTAAGCTGCGACCTCTTCCCAAACCCTAATGAGGTTATGGTAAGTATGGTCGCTTCCGGGTCGGCTACCGACATCGCGATGACTTCATCTTTCTTGCCGAGGGTTATCCCTTTGACGCCCTTGGCCGAGCGGCCCATATCCCTGACCTGTGATTCCGGGAATCTTATCGCCTTTCCTTCCTTCGTGGCAAGGAGTATCTCGCTTTTGCCGTCTGTCATCTCGACGCCGATAAGCTCGTCGCCTTTCTCCAGGGTCATCCCGATTATACCGCCTTTGCGAGGATGGCTGTACGCCTCGAGCGTAGTCTTTTTTATAACTCCCTGCTTCGTCGCCATGACGAGGAAGTCGCCTTCCTTGAATTCTTTCACCGGTATAAAGGCGCTGATCTTCTCGCCCTGCTGCATCTCGAGCATGTTGATTATCGCCTTGCCCCTAGCCTGGCGCCCGGCCTGCGGTATATCATAGACCTTAAGCCACAGCACCCGGCCCTGGTTGGTGAAGAATAATATGTGCTCGTGCGTAGTCGCAATAAAGAGGTGCTCGACAAAATCCTCTTCTTTCACGTCCGCGCCTGTCACGCCGTGCCCGCCGCGGCGTTGTTTCCTGTACGCGGACACCGGCAGGCGCTTGATATAACCGGTATTGCTTACGGTTATGACAACGTCTTCTTCGGCAATAAAGTCTTCGACCTCAAGGTCCTCGACCTCCCCGACGACATCGGTCATCCTCTCATCGCCGTATTTCTCTTTGATCTTCAGGACCTCTTCTTTTACTATCTGGTATACCTTCTTCTCACTCTTTAATATGGACTCATACAGTTCTATTTTCTTTATGAGCTCGAGATATTCGGCTTCGAGCTTCTCGCGCTCCAGGGCGGTCAACCTGCGCAACTGCATCTCGAGTATCGCCTGGGCCTGGACGTCGCTGAAATCGAACTTCTTGATGAGGGCCTCTTTCGCCTCGGCCTCGGATTTCGACTTCTTTATGAGCTCTATTATCTTGTCGAGATTTGCGAGCGCCTTCTTCAGCCCCTCGAGTATGTGCGCCCTCTCTTTGGCCCTGTCCAGGTCAAATTTAGTCCTGCGTATTACTATCTCTTTCCTGTGCGCTATGTAGCACTCAAGCATCTGCTTGAGGTTTAAGACTTTCGGCCTGTTCTCCACAAGTGCCAGCATTATGATGCCGAATGATACCTCGAGCTGGGTGTGTTTAAAGAGCTGGTTCAATATCACCTGGGCATTCGCGTCACGCTTTAGCTCGATGACGACCCTCAGGCCATCCTTATCCGACTCGTCGCGTATATCGGAAATTCCCTCCACCTTCTTGTCGGTGACGAGCTGGGCGACCGCCTCTATCATGTTCGCCTTGTTCACCTGGTACGGGATCTCCGTAATGATTATGGACTCTTTCCCGGATTTCTGTTCTTCTATGCCGGCCTTTGCGCGTATCTTTATCAGGCCGCGGCCCGTGGTATAGGCCTGTTTGATCCCCTCGCGGCCGCAGATCGTGCCTCCCGTCGGGAAATCCGGTGCCTTTATTATCTTCATCAGGTCTTTAATTGAAATATCCGGGTCTTCTATTACCGCCGCGACGCCTTGCGACACTTCCGAAAGGTTATGCGGCGGGATATTCGTGGCCATGCCTACCGCGATACCCGATGAACCATTTATCAAAAGGTTCGGAAGCGTCGCCGGCAATACCACCGGCTCCTTGAGCGATGCGTCAAAGTTCGGGACGAACTCAACGGTATCTTTCTCGAGGTCCGAGAGCATCTCCTCGGTTATGGCCGCCATGCGCGCCTCAGTGTACCTCATGGCCGCCGGTGAATCGCCGTCTACCGAGCCGAAGTTCCCCTGCCCCTCTGCCAGCGGGTACCTCAGCGAAAAATCCTGGACCATCCTCACCAGCGAATCATAGACCGCAACATCCCCGTGCGGATGGTATTTACCGAGGACCTCACCGACGATCCTTGCCGATTTCTTGTATGGTTTCGTATGCTCGAGCCCGAGTTCCTTCATCCCGTAGAGTATCCTGCGATGGACCGGCTTCAGCCCGTCGCGTACGTCGGGCAGGGCCCGGCCTACGATTACGCTCATCGCGTATGAGATGTACGAATCCTTCATCTCGTCTTCGATATATACCGGGACTACCTTCTCATTGCGCGCGTACATATTAGAGCTCTGATCCTCCTATTTATATATCCAGGAACCTTACTTCCGGTGCGTGTTTCTCTATGAATTCCCTTCTCGGCTCGACCGCGTCGCCCATCAATATAGTGAACATCTGCTCGGCCTCTACCGCGTCTTCCATCGTGACTTTCAGGAGTGTCCGCTTCTCCGGGTCCATAGTCGTCTCCCAGAGCTGCTGCGGGTTCATTTCACCGAGACCCTTATATCTCTGGATGCTCATGCCTTTCTTCCCTAGGTTCCTCGTGTACTCAAGGACGGCCTTGAGCGAACTAAACTCCAGCTCCTCGTCCTCGCCTTCAAGCCGGAAAGGCGCTTTTTGTTTTTCTTTTGTCTTGCCTTCTTCAGTATGCGGCAGGTAATCCGACGCCGAAAGCCCTAGTTTTTCGAGCTTGGCCAGGCACTTCTCTATCTCTTCCGCCTCATATATCTCAAGCAGGTCAACGCCCTTGCCGTTCGCGGTGCCCTTGCCTTCTTCCTTTATCTCAACGTCCTCACCGGCTTCTTCTTCCTCTTTAACGAACTTGGCAAGCTCATCGTCATTATAGGCAAACTGGTCCTGGCCATCCACTTTTATCCTATAAAGTGGCAGTTTTTTGGTCTTTGGGTGCTTAGAAATGAGGTATTTTGCTAAATTCACTCCCTTTTTCCCTAATCCGTCAGTAAGGTCCTCGAGCTCGACAAGCACATCGAGGATATCCTTCAGCTGGGCATCCGTGAAGGTATGCTTTTCCTTTGTCCTGACCAGTTTAAGTCCTTCCGACCCAAGCTCAAGGAGCATCGAGTTCATCTGGGTCTCTGTCTGGATGTATTCCTCCCTCTTGCCCCTCTTTATCTTATAGAGCGGCGGTTGGGCAATAAAGATATTCCCTTTCTCGAGTAGGGCCCTCATCTGTTTATAAAAGAAAGTTAACAGCAGGGTCCTGATATGCGAACCGTCAACATCGGCATCGCACATTATTATCACCTTGGCGTACCTTAATTTCGTTACGTCGAATTCCTCCCCTATCCCGCATCCAAGGGCAGAGATCATCGTCCTGATTTCATCGTTCGCGAGGACCTTGTCCAGCCTGGCCTTCTCGACGTTTATGATCTTGCCTTTGAGCGGCAATATCGCCTGGAACCTGCGGTCCCTTCCTTGTTTCGCCGAACCGCCGGCCGAATCGCCCTCAACGAGATAGACCTCACAAAGCTCGGCGTCCCTTTCGGAACAATCAGCGAGCTTGCCGGGCAGCCCTACGCCTTCAAGCGCGCCTTTTCTCCTGGTAAGCTCTTTCGCTTTCCTCGCCGCTTCCCTTGCGCGGCTGGCCAGGAGGCATTTATCCGCCACCTTATTCGCTATCGAGGGGTTCTCCTCGAAGTAAGAGCTTAAAGATTCGTTCACTATCGAAGCTACCAGGCCCTCGACCTCGGAATTCCCCAGCTTTGTCTTGGTCTGTCCTTCAAATTGCGGGTCCGGTATCCTTATCGATACGACCGCGGCAAGCCCCTCGCGCACGTCGTCGCCTGAGAGGGTTATTTCCTCGTTCTTGAAAAACCCCTTGTTCTTGCAATACTGGTTTATGGCCCTTGTCAGCGCCGATTTAAACCCGCTTAAGTGGGATCCGCCTTCGATAGTATTTATGTTGTTCGCGAAAGAGAAGAGGTTTTCGCCGTATCCGTCGTTATACTGCAGGGCGACCTCCATCTGTATCCTGTCCTTCTCTCCGCCGAAATAGATGACCTTCTTGTGGAGCGGGCTCTTGTTCCTGTTCAGGAATTCGACGAAGGACTCTATGCCGCCGGTGAACTTAAACGAGTTCTCTTTGTTCGTCCTCTCGTCCTTCAGGCTTATCTTCAAACCTTTATTGAGGAACGCCAGCTCGCGCAGCCTGTTAGAGAGGGTATCGAAGCTGTACTCGAGCTTCCCGGTGAATATCTGGTTATCCGGCTTGAAGGTTATGCGCGTGCCGGTCGTCTTGGACTTTCCGACGACGGTCACCTTAGATGCCGTCTTGCCGCGCTCATACCTCTGGTGATAGACCTTCCCGTCGCGCCTTATTTCCGCCTCGAGCCATTCCGACAGGGCATTTACTACGGAGACGCCGACGCCATGGAGGCCTCCCGACACTTTATAGCTTTTATGGTCGAATTTCCCGCCGGCATGAAGTTTTGTCAGGACGACCTCGAGGGCCGATTTCTTCTCGGTCTCGTGCATATCGACCGGGATGCCGCGCCCGTCGTCTATGACCGTAACACTGCTATTTTTATGTACGACGACATCGATATTCTGGCAATAACCGCCCATCGCCTCATCGATGGAATTATCCACGACCTCATAGACAAGGTGGTGGAACCCGCCTACGGCCGTATCGCCGATGTACATCGCCGGCCTTTTTCTTACGGCCTCCAGCCCTTCCAGCACCTGGATGGTCTTCGCGTCGTATCTCTCTGGTTTCCCCGTCTTTGGCATATCCTATATCTCCCCTATCCTAAGTTTTATGTCTCTTACCGGGCCTTCGCCCAGTTCGTTCTTTACCCGGGTCAGGATCCCGGCTTTCTCCATTGTCAATTTATGGAGCCAGCTCGACGAATCCACATGCACCACCAATACCCCTTCTTTGATATCTATCGGTTTCGCGTGCTTTGATGCGGATTCACCCGCCGCTTTCACCCAGATGCCGCCTATGGTCCCGGCCTGCGAAACCTTGCCGCCGCCCAAGTCCCTTAAAATGCCGTCCAGCACATCTTTAATGGCAACGGGCCGGCTCTTCATCTTCTATTCGGTCCGCACGGGCAGGATTATGTATATATAATCCCCGCCTTCGGCCCTGATCACGCCCCGCCTGTCCTGGCCGGCAAATTCAAAATCCACATCTTCCTCATTTATGGTTTTAAGGGCATCCATCAGGTAATTAGGGTTGAAGCCGATAGTGAATTCATCCCCGCCATATTCACAATCTACCTCCTCGCGGGACTCGCTGCCGTCCTGCGACGCCTTGGATATTATGACCCTGTTCTTTAGCAGGTCCAGTTTTATCGACTGCGAATCCGGCGTCGCCAAAAGGCTGGCTCTTTTTACGGCCGCATAAAAATTCTCTCTTTTCGCCCTTAATTTATCCTGGCCCTGCTTCGGGATAACCTGTTCATAATTAGGGTATTCCCCTTCTATCAACCTTGTTATGAGCTGTGAATCGTCCAGCTCGAAGGCGACCTGGTTTTCGCTGAATAAGATCTTCACATCGCCGTCGTCTTTTAATATCCTCTGCAGTTCGGTGACCGCCTTTGACGGGACTATGATCTTTCTTGTGAACCCGGTCGGCTTCGGGATCTCTTTCTCCACCATGGCCAACCTTCTTCCGTCGGTCGCCACAACACGCAGCCTCTTTTCTGACAGGACAAATAAAACACCGTTCAGGATATACCTCGTTTCGTCTTTTGATATCGCGAACGCCGTAGAGCCCAGGATCGACTTTAATTGCCTCTGGGGAATGGCCAGGGTGTCCTTGTCTGACAGTTCGGGTACTTTCGGGAACTCGTCCCTTGGGAGCCCCATCATCTTGAATATCGACTTATCGCACTTTATAGTGACCTGATTGTTCTTTTTCGCCGAAAGGGTTATGTCTTTATTGGGGAGTTCTTTTACTATGTCGCTTATTTTTTTGGCCGGTATGGATATTGAGCCTTCTTCCTGGATGTCGACCCCGGTCAGTTTTGATATTACCCCTATCTCAAGGTCTGTGGCTATGAGTTTTACTTTGTCTTTTGACGCTTCGAATAATATATTAGATAAAATAGGCAACCCGCTTTTTTGAGATACGGCGTTTTGCACGGTTTGTATCCCTTTTTGCAGTATCTCGCGCGTCAATTTTACTTCCATTTCTTCTCCTTCTTTATTAATTTAAAAATAGCAGTAGAAGCAGTAATCCTTGTTCGTTTGTGGACAACAACACAATGCTTTATGCCACGGCGAATTAAGAGGTTTTTCTAACCTCAAACTTATGCACAGGTTGCGGGCACAAAACATTGTCCGCGCAATGGTCCCGGCATAACGCATTAGTTATGCACAATTATCAACAGGTTATCAACAACAAAACCAAAGCCAACCAACAGGTTATTCACCCCGTATCTGTGTCGCGAGCCTGCCGACCATCTCCTTTACTTTAACGTCTTTTTTTATGTCCGACTCTATACTTTCGCAAGCGTGCAAGATCGTGGTGTGGTCCCTGCCCCCGCATAATTCCCCTATTTCAGGCAGTGAGTGGTCGGTCAGCTTCCTTATCAGGTACATGGATATCTGCCTGGGCAGGACCATCTGCTTTGTCCTGCGCCTGCCCTTTATATCGGAAACCCTCACATTAAAATAACTCGCCACTTCCTCGAATATCGTATCCGCAACTATCCTGGATTCCTTCTCCTTTACCATATCCTTCAGGACAGAACGGGCCAGTTCAAGCGTAATGCTTTGTTTAAGGAGGACGGCGTTTGCGACAACGCGCTTCAGTGCGCCCTCAAGTTCCCGGATGTTCGACCTTATCTTTTCCCCTATGTAAAAGATCACATCGTCCGGGACAGCTATATTCTCTCTCTTTAACTTTTGCCGTAATATCGCTATCCTCGTCTCGAAGTCCGGCTGGGAGATCGATACGATAAGGCCCCACTCAAATCTCGAGACCAGCCTTTCCTCGAGCCTGTCGATTTCCTTGGGCGGCTTATCGCTCGACAGGACTATCTGTTTGTGCGCGTCATGCAGGGTATTAAAAGTATGGAAGAATTCCTCCTGCGTCGATTCCTTCCCGGCGATAAAATGGACGTCGTCTATCAAAAGGACATCCACCGTCCTGTATCTTGCCCTGAACCTGTCCGTGGACCGGTTCTGTATCGATTGTATAAGTTGGTTCGTGA
>JAQTVK010000074.1 GCA_028706795.1 Candidatus Omnitrophota bacterium
ACGCTGAAACCTGTAATGGCCGTCTTTACCGGTTATCTGCCGGGGATGGAAGCGCACAAGGAATCCCTTGAAAAGGCGATGGGAATAAAGGTTGAATTTAAGGACCCGTTCAAGGTCTTTCCCGCCAGGATACCGGAAAAGTTCAAGGGTTTCGCCTCATCGGGTTCGTTCGCTTCCCTGATCGGTAATACTGCCGGACCCGCACGGGTAGACCTCCTGCCTAAAAAATTCAAGATTGCCCGGTCGGTGAAAGTCAGGAGGGACGAGGTAGTGGTCTCTCTTTCGCTGGCCGCGGCGGTCCTGATACTTACATCGCTTGCGGTCGTCAACAAGCTGCACCAAAAAGAAGAATTGTTGAATATGCTCGAGCTTAGGCTGAAGAAGGTCGCGCCGTCGGCCCAGGATATCGGCAGGAAGAAGGAGATAACTGACATTGTCAGGGCCGAGTCGTCGCAGAGGACGAGGCCGCTTTTGGTCCTGAACGAACTTTACAGGATAGCGCCGTCTTCGATAAATCTCGCGTTATATAAATATGAAGAGGGGAAGGTAGACATAAAGGGGACGGCCTCCGCTTTGTCCGAGGTCTTCAGGTTCGTCAAACTTCTCGATGACTCGCCCTATTTTGCGAACGTTGAGGTGAAATACGCCGCAAAGAGAAAAGCCCGGGAAGCCGAATTCGTGGATTTCGAGATCTCCTGCCCGTTATCCGGGAAGGCGGGCAAATGACTTTTTTAAACTTAAGCAACCGGGAGAGCAGGCTTTTTTATCTCACGTTGGCCGTAATAGTCGCGTGGGCGGCCCAGGCGTTCGTCCTAAAACCGGTCTCGACAAAATGGAAGCGGCTTAACGATGAGATAGCCGCGAACAGCCTTAAGCTGGAAAAGAGCGAGCGCCTAATCGGAAGGGTAGGCCCTATAACAGGCGATTATGAAAAGGCCGCCGCATCCCTGAAGATGACCGGTTCGGCTGAAGAGGAGATGGCTAAGTTCCTTACCGAGATCGAATCACTCGCGAATACGACGGGCGTCCATATAAACGAGATAAAACCGCTTCCCACAAAAAAATACAGCCTCTACAGGAAGTTTTACGCCGACCTTGAGCTGGAAGGTGATATGGCGCAGATATCCGTGTTTATGCGCAAGGTCCAGAGTTCCCCGCACCTGTTGGCTATCGATAAATTATCCCTCAACCCGAAGCAGGCAGGCTCGAACATCCTCAGGTGCGGTATAGTGATCTGCAAAATAGCCATCCTTTAACCCCACCTTAAAAAAATACTTGACAAGATAAACACGATTTTATATACTGCTCCCTGAGTAGGGAGTGAAAGATGAACACTCATAACCTGTATTTGGTTAAAGATTTAGCGAGACTGACAGGTCTTTCAGTGGAAACGGTGAAATATTATCTTAAAATCAGGCTTATTTCCGAGGTGGGCAGGAGCCCGGAAACAAATTTCAGGTATTTCGACGAGTCTACTATTAATAGGCTGAACAGGATAATAGGATTAAGACGGGATAAATACCCGATAAACAAGATCCGCGAATTACTGGAACCCGGAAAGGTCTCAAGTTGAGCTATTATAAAGCCCTGGCTCTTGAGAAGGAACCGTTTTCGACAAGTCCTGACCCCGCCTTTTTTTTCCGTTCCCAATCACATGAATCCGCCCTCAACAGGCTTGAGATAGCGATAAGGCTGAGGCGCGGACTTAGCGTTGTGTTAGGCGATGTGGGAACGGGAAAGACCACGCTCTCGCGCACGCTGCTGCAATCATTCCACGGTGATGATAATTTCATATTCCACATGATCCTCGACCCGAGCTATAAGACGGAATTCCAGTTCCTCGCAAACCTCGCGAAGATGTTCGGGATCAGCCCGGCTTTCCGTTCGACGCTTGAATTCAAGGATGCAATAGAAAAATATCTTTTCCAGAAAGGCGTCGATGAGAACAAGACAATAATCCTGCTCATAGATGAAGGCCAAAAACTGGACGCTAACCAGCTGGAACTCCTGAGGATATTATTGAACTACGAGACGAATGAATACAAGCTCCTGCAACTTGTCATACTCGGGCAGATCGAACTCTTGCCGCGCATCAGGAAGATAAAGAATTTCATGGACAGGATAGCCCTCAAGTACCTGATAAATCCGCTGGACGAAGCCGAGACTAAACAGATGATAGAGTTCAGGCTGAAACAGGCAGGCTACGTTGCCCAGGCGCCGCTCTTTACGGACGATGCGATAAAATATATATATGAGCATACGCAGGGATATCCCAGGAAGATCGCCTTGCTCTGCCATGACTGCGTGGAGACCGTTATAATGGACGAGAAGGCCGCCATTGACCGCGGGATAGTCCAGGCCGTAATAGAACGGGAGGTAAGTTAATGGCCGAGGAATTCACGAGCCCGGAAGAAAAACTTTTAAGGTTGATACGAGGCGAAAGGAAACCGAAGAATAAGCCCGTTCCCGCACAGGAGAAGGAAAATAAACTCCTGCGCGAACGCGAAGGCGGTCCTGCCGCCGCCGCGCAGGACCAAAAGGCCGCGCCGCCGCTCAAGGGCGGAAGCGACTACATCAAATTTATAAATATTACCCTTATAGCCGTTATTGTCGTCATCACCGCCGTTTTTTTGGTCGACGTCGTAAGTTTCAACCTGAAACGGCCGGCCTATATAACTGAGCCCGGAAAGGAGCTTGCCGCGCGTCCGGAACCGCAAACCCGCGCCGCCGTCAAACCGCAGGTTGATGCATCCTTTCCTGTCGCGGAGAATCCGGATGATCCAGGGTTGATGGGTTCGAAAAACCTTTTCAAGCCGTCCCCGGTCCAGGCCGCTCCCGCGGCAAGGCCGGCACAGGCCTCTTATGACAAGTTGAAGGATTTTGCGCTGAAGGGGATAATAGCAGGGGATAAACCACAGGCGATCCTGGAGGATGAGAAGAATAAGAGATCATATTTCCTTTACAAGGGCGATTCTGTGGACAATATAAGGGTTGAGGATATACAGTCTGACAAGGTCATTTTATCGATAAACGGTGAAGTGCTCGAACTTACCTTATAAGAGGAGAATGCCATGGACAGGGTCAAGATGAAATTTTCAAGGTATCTCGCAGTGTTTTTGGCATGCCTTATTTTCATATCTTTCGCGGGCGGCTCCTTCGCGCAGTCCCCTATCTCCGCGCAGAAGATCACGCTTGACCTGAAGGGGATAGATGTGATCGACACCCTTAAGATAATATCGCAGAGGACCGGGATGAACATCGTCGCGTCGAAGAGCGTGACCGGAAAGGTCACTATTTTCCTGAAAGATGTCGATGTCTGGGACGCTTTCGAGATAATACTCCTCTCGAACGACCTGGCCTACGACGTGCGCAATGATATCGTAAACGTCATGACCGGCCGCGAATACGAGGCGATGTACGGGGAGCGTTTTAAGGATAAAAAGGAATTGGCCACTATTAAGCTTAATTACGCGAAGGCAGCCGAAGTGGCTAAGGCGGTCACGCAGGTCAAGACTTCGATCGGGAGGGTAGTCGTGGATGAGGGTTCGAACTCGCTGATACTTATGGACAACGCCTCCAGGCTGGCACAGATGAAAGATATGATCGCTGCCCTCGATTCCCCGACGGTTACGAAGGTCTTCCAGCTCGATTATGCGAAGAGCGATAAATTGAACCCCAAGATACAGGATATGATCACGAAAGGACTGGGTTCGGCCCGGTTTGACGAACGTTCGAATACCCTGGTAGTGACCGACCTGCCCGGGAAGGTGGAGGATATCGAGAAAGTCATAAACGCTTTTGACGAGAAGACAAGGCAGGTCCTCATCGACGCGAAGATAGTCCAGGTGGAATTAAACGACAAGTTGACCACCGGGATCAACTGGCAGACGATCTTCGAGAAGATCTCGATCGACCAGACGCTTACCGCCAATTTGACCTCAGGCGGTACCTTGACGATAAGTACGGGCTCCGGAAAGAATACCTTCGATTCGGTCATCCAGGCACTTCAAACAGTAGGAAATACCAAGATCGTTTCCAGCCCGCGCATTACCGCGGTGGACGGGCAGGAGGCGAAGATAATGATAGCCACGCAGGAAGCTTATATCACCGCAACAACCACTACCCCGGCGGCCGGCGCGGTCACTACCGCGGAATCGGTCAATTTTGTGCCTGTCGGCATCCAGCTTTATGTCACGCCCTTCGTGAATAAAGAGGGATATGTAACCATGAAGATCAGGCCGGTCGTCAGTTCGGTGACCAGCAGGATAAAGACGACAGCCTCTCCCGATGGCGTACCTATAGTGAAAAGCTCCGAAGCCGAGACGAGTATAGTCGTAAGAGACGGCGTAACGATAGTCATGGGAGGGCTCATGGAAGACACCAAAAAAAGGACCGTCAACAAACTCCCGTTCCTAGGTGATATTCCTTTTTTCGGCGCGGCTTTCAGGAACGTCTCCGACGAAACTAAAAAGACGGAGTTGGTCATCTTCCTTACGCCCACGATCATAACCGGAGATACCTCTCAGCCCATCCCTGACATGAAAGCAGGATCGTATTCCGATTATTATGTGTCCGTCAGGGACAGGATAGTCAACGCCGACCTGTATAACCAGACCGTCAGGAGCAAGATCCTGAATACCGCCCTGAAGTCAATGCCCCAGGAGAAACTCACCGGAAGCGCCATAGTGGCCTTTTCGCTCTCGGACGACGGCTCGCTTTCCGGAGAGCCTGTGATGGTCAATAAAGTAGAGCCCGCGTTGGCCGGACTGGCCATAAAAAGCGTCAAAGATTCGACTCCTTTTCCGCCTTTTCCGAAAGACCTAGGGAAAGGGACAAAGGCTTTCAAAATAACGCTATCATTCGAATAAATCTATTGACAAAATACGCGATATATGTTATTTTTTAACTAACAATTCGGAACAAAGATAACAAAATAGTCTTGGCACTCCCCGACCGAGAACAATTTTGGGTGTTCAACTGTCGGAAGGGAGGGTGCCAATTTGCATTTTAAGAACCTGGAACTTTTTGGCTTCAAGTCGTTCGCTAACAAGACTGAATTGAATTTTGAGCCGGGCGTAACGGCGATAGTCGGGCCTAACGGCTGCGGTAAATCCAATATCTCCGACTCGATCAAGTGGGTCCTCGGAGAGACCTCGGCCAGGGAGATCCGCGGCACGAAGATGGAAGACGTCATCTTCAGCGGCACCGACGGGAAAGAAGCCCTTGGTTTCGCGGAAGTATCCCTCACGATAGTAAACCAGCCTAAGATCCTCCCTACGGAATATGACGAAGTCACCATAACAAGGAGAGTATTCCGTTCAGGGGAGAGCGAATATTTCATAAACAAGACTCCCGTAAGACTAAAAGATATCAATGAACTTTTAATGGGGACCGGCATCGGCACGTCCACTTATTCCTTGATGGAACAGGGCAGGATAGCCGAATTGTTAGACTCTCGACCCGAAGAGAGGCGTTACGTATTCGAGGAGGCCGCCGGCATCACAAAGTACAAGGCCAAGAAGAAGGAGGCCTTGAGAAAACTTGAGCAGACAGAGGCGAACCTCCTCAGGGTAAGCGATGTAATAACG
>JAQTVK010000075.1 GCA_028706795.1 Candidatus Omnitrophota bacterium
CCCGCCGAAAGCCGAAACGAAGACAGGCAGGATAAGATGCCGCGAGATATCCACTATCTTTTGGAAGAAATTAAGCTCCTCGAAGTCGAGGGATTTTATGCCGGATATCGGAAGCCAGCCGAGCTGGACGCCGAATAAGCTCATCGCCAAAAGCGCCAGCCAGAAAGTCGGCGTCGCGAACCCGATAAAGACAAAAACAGTCGAGCTTTTATCGAAAAGGGAATTCTCTTTTACCGCGCTCATTATGCCGATAGGCACCGCAATCAAAAATATCAGGAAGAGCGACAACAGGTCTATCGTTATCGTTATCGGTATCCGTTCGCCGATCTTGGCGAGCACCGGCCTCTCATCGGTAAAGGACCTGCCGAAATCGAGGACGGCGAGCTTCTTTACCCATTGCCAATACTGGACGTATACCGGCTTATCGAGGCCGTAGAGCCTGTCGAGTTTCTCCCTCGCCTCGAGCGTTATCTTCGGTGACATCTCGGCCTGCAGGCGCGTAGGTTTTCCGGGCGAAAGGTGTATCACGAAAAATGTGACGACTGTTATGCCGAATAAGACAGGCAGGAGGCCAAGTAGCCGTTTCGCGATATAGCTTACCATCTTGTGTATTTCTGTTCCTCTTTAGGCACGTTCCATCTTATGAAATTATAGCTTATCCCCGCAGGCGCCGGTTCTATGCCCTTGAACCTGGCGTGGACGATCGGCAGCGCGTCCGGCACGTATAAGAATATATAGGGGTGGTCGGCAAATATCAGTCGATGGATCTTATTGTATATCTCCTTCCTCTTCTCCCGGTCGAACTCGCGACGGCCCGCCTCGAGGAGGGCGTCCACTTCTTTGTTCTCGTAGCCGACAAAATTGAATTCGCCCGGCCTTTGCTTCGAGGAATGCCATATATCGTAAGAATCGGGATCGCGCGACAGGCCCCAACCCATTATAACGGCCTCGAACCTGCGCTTGTCTATGAACTCCGATAAAAAGGTCGCCCATTCTACGGGCCTTATATCGACCTCGATCGCGACCTCCTTCAGCCGCCTCTGGATTATCTCGGCGCTTGTCTTGCGCGGATCGTTCCCCTGGTTGATAAGCAGGGTAAACTTGAATCTTTTCCCGTCCTTATCCAGCCAACCGTCGCCGTCGCGGTCTTCCCATCCTGCTTCCTTCAGTAATTCTTTGGCTTTCTTGGGGTCATACGGGACAGATCTTATATCCTTGTTATATGCCCACGACTCGGGCGGGAACGGCCCGGTCGAAACCCTGCCCAAGCCCAGGAGCACGCCTTTTATTATCTCATCCTTATCGATGGCGTGATCAAGCGCGAGCCTGACGCGCCTGCCCGCAAATAGCGGGTCTTTCATGTTGAGGCCCATGTAGGTATAACCGAACGAAGGATATTTGTATTTCCTGTAATATTTTTTGAAAAACTGCGTGTCTGTCTGGCGCGCGTATTGGAGCGGGGTCAAGCCGACCTCATCGACGCCCTGTGTCTGAAGCTCGAGGAACGTCGTCGCCTGGTCCGGGATTATCCTGTAGATATACCTGTTTATATAAGGACGGCCTTCGTAGTAATCCGGGTTCGAAACGAGGACTATCTTCTCGCCTGTCTTCCATTCCTTGAATTTATAGGGACCTGTGCCGATCGGGCCGCGAGAGAACTTCGTATTGCTCAGGTCTTCCTTCTCGAGGATATGCTTTGGCATTATCCACATCCCCCAGCTGGAGAGCCCGGGAGAGAACGGTTCTTTATAAGTCACCTTTACCGTATTGTCGTCGAGGACCTCGAGGGATTTTACCCGCTCAAAATCCCCGCTGTACGGGGTCTTTACGTCCGGGTCGATGAGTTTTTGGTACGTGAACTCCACGTCGCGCGCTGTGAAGGGCCGGCCGTCGTGCCATTTCACGTTCTTGCGCAGGTGGAAGATTATGACGAGGCCGCCTTCTTTTATTTCCCAGCTCTCGGCGAGCTCGCCTTCGAGGTTTAAATCCTTATCGTAACGGACCAGCCCGTTAAATACCAGCCCGCATATATCCTGCGACGCCGAATCAGAGGCGAGGATAGGGACGAGCGTTGAGGCGTCGCCGATAGAGGCCGTGATGATCGCGTCTCCGTAATCGGCCGCCATAAGCGTCCCTGTCGCCAGCAAAAAAAATACCGCAAGAAGCGGTATTTTTTTTAACATATCTTACTCTCCCGGGTTATTATTTATTTAGGGGCTTGCTGGGTCCCGGCAGTTACGGGTTTGGGTTTGACCGTCTGCGCCTGGGGTGCCTCACCCGCTGCTTTAGCCGGGGCCGCCTTCTCCTCCTTCGAGATTTCCCTCTCTACTACAGACCCGGCTCTCTCGGTGCTCATAAGCGCCAGTGTCATAGAGGTGACCAGGAAGAGTACGGCGCAGGCCGCGGTCGCCTTTGTAAGGAAAGACGACGCCTTGGTCCCCAGCATAGACTGGAGGCCGCCGCTTCCGCCGAACGTCTCGGATATCCCGCCGCCTTTACCCGCCTGGAGCAGGATGACCATTATCAGGACTAAACACGCGATCACATGCAAAGTTATCAAGAACGCGAACATCTTATTTTCAGCTCCTTATTTTTTACCCTGTCTTACTATTTCGGCGAAATCCTTTACCTTAAGGCTCGCCCCTCCGACCAGCGCCCCGTCAATGTCGGGGCCGGCCATAATGCTCTTTGTGTTATCGGGTTTTACGCTCCCGCCGTATTGTATCCTCACTTTCGAGGAAACATCTTCGCCGTAAGCTTTCTTGAGCAGCTCGCGGATATATTTATGCACTTCCTGAGCCTGTTCGGGCGTGGCGGTCCTTCCTGTCCCGATCGCCCAGACAGGTTCGTATGCGATGACTATCCTCGCAACATCTTCTTTAGGGAGGCCTGCTAATCCGCCTTCTACGTGGTTTTTTACCACATCAAAGGTCTTGCCGGAATCACGCTCTTCAAGGCGCTCGCCGACGCACATTATCGGCGCCAGGCTTTGCTTTAAAGCGGCTTTGACCTTTTTGTTCACCGTCTCATTGGTCTCGTGGAAATACGTCCTGCGCTCGGAATGGCCGATTATGCAGAATTTGCAGCCGAGGTCGGTAAGCATCTTCGGAGCGACCTCTCCGGTGTAGGCGCCTTCCTCTTCCCAGAAGATATCCTGCGCGCCGTATCCTATGTTCGAACCCTTGAGCGCTTCCGCGACCTTGGATATCGCGGTGAACGGCGGACAGACAACAATTTCTACTGCTGTTTCGCCTTTAAGTTCATTCTTCAGGCCGTTGACGAGCTCTAATGCTTCGCCGACGGTCTTGAACATCTTCCAGTTGCCTGCGATGATCGGTTTTCTCATTATATCCTTTCAACTATACGGGCGGGTCCTGCCTGCCGAGCACCTCATCCCTTTTACTTGGGCAAAAGGGACAAGGGCTCCGTCGGCAGTCACCCGCAGCCCTTACTTATCAGACAAAGCTTTTATCCCCGGTAAAACTTTTCCTTCCAGGTACTCTAGGGAAGCTCCCCCGCCGGTCGAGATGTGCGTCATCTTGTCTTCGAGCCTAAACTTCGCTATCGCGGCAGCCGTATCTCCGCCGCCGATGATTGATATCACTTTGCCTCCGCCACCGCAGCATGAACAGCACGAGCTGCTTCCCGCGGAAAGACAAGCAACATATTTAGCGACTTCCTCTGTCCCCTTGGAGAATTTATCCATTTCAAATACTCCCAGCGGGCCGTTCCAGACGATCGTCTTCGCGCTCTTCAATGCGTCCTTGAACGCCTCGACCGTCTTCGGGCCGACATCCAATCCCATCCATCCGTCAGGGATCTGGTCGCCTACGACTTTGGTGT
Organism: Candidatus Omnitrophota bacterium; assembly: GCA_028706795.1. GTDB lineage: Bacteria > Omnitrophota > Gorgyraeia > Pluralincolimonadales > Pluralincolimonadaceae > Pluralincolimonas. The sequence continues at coordinate 3,844 of JAQTVK010000075.1, forward strand.
TCGCGTTCGCGTCGAATTTATCTGCGATGATATTATCGACCGGCAGGACTATATTCACTTTCTTCTGCTTGGCCTTTTCAAGAAGTGATTTCGCCGTCTCTATCTTGTCTTTTTCGACCTTTGACGACCCAATAGATTTACCCTGGGCCGCATAGAAAGTATAAGCCATACCGCCGCCGATCAGTATCGAATCGGCCTTGTCCAGGAGGTTCTCGATTACACCTATCTTATCCGAGACCTTGGCGCCGCCGAGTATCGTCACGAACGGCTTGGCCGGGTGCATGACCTTGTCTTCAAGATACTCTATCTCTTTTTCAAGCAGGAAACCCGCCGCCGACTTCAGGTATTTCGTCACGCCTTCTGTCGAGGCGTGCGCGCGGTGCGCAGTCCCGAAAGCGTCGTTGACGAATACGTCGCCGAGGCTAGCGAGCTCTTTCGCGAAATTCGCATCGTTGGCTTCTTCCTCGGCGTGAAAACGCAGGTTCTCGAGGAGTATACACTCGCCCGGTTTCATGCCATCTGCCAATGCTTTGACCTCGGGCCCGATGCAGTCCTTGGCCATCTTCACCGGCTTGCCGAGCAATTCGCTCAGTTTCGCGGCGCATGGGGCCAAACTATATTTCGCGGTGACTTTCCCGTCAGGCCTGCCCAGATGGCTCATCAGGACAAGTTTCGCGCCTTTGTCGAGCGCGTATTTTATCGTCGGCAAAGTCGCCCTTATCCTCGTGTCATCGGTTATGTTGAGCTTATCATCAAGCGGGACGTTAAAGTCGACACGCATCAGTACGCGCTTGCCCTTAAGGTCCAGGTCTTTTATCGTCAGCTTGTTCATATTTTAAAGGCCTTTCTTCACGATATATTCGCAGAGGTCTACGACCCTGTTCGAATATCCCCATTCGTTATCGTACCATGAAAGGACCTTCACGAAATCGTCGCCTATGACCTTGGTGCTCTTCGCGTCAATGATAGAGCTCAAGGGGCAATGGTTGAAATCGACCGATACGACCGGGTCTTCGGTATAGCCGAGGATCCCTTTCAACTTACCATCGGCAGCTTCCTTTAACACGGCATTCATCTCTTCGGCCGTAACTTTCTTGGAGAGTGTCGCGGTAAGGTCAACTACCGAAACGTTGGCGCACGGTACCCTCATCGAGAAACCGTCAAGCTTGCCTTTGAGTTCGGGTATGACGAGAGAAAGGGCCTTAGCGGCGCCGGTCGACGTCGGTATCATCGATAACGCGGCCGCGCGCGACCTGCGCAGGTCTGAATGCGCCTGGTCCTGCAGTTTCTGGTCGTTGGTGTAAGCGTGTATCGTCGTCATCAGGCCTTTGACTATCCTGTATTTGTCGTTCAATACTTTCGCCAACGGAGCGAGGCAGTTCGTCGTGCACGAAGCGTTCGAGATGACATTATGGTTCTTCGGGTCGTATTTGTCCTCATTTACCCCCATGACTATAGTTATGTCCTCGTCCTGGGCAGGGGCGGAAATAATGACTTTTTTAGCGCCGCCTTTGGTTATATGGTTCTCGGCTCCTTTCACTTCCTTGCCCTTCTTGTTGATACCGTCCTTCTTGATCGTGAAGAGGCCCGTCGATTCTATGACGATCTGCACGCCGAGGTCTTTCCAGGGCAGCTCCGAAGGATCTCTCTTGGCAAGGACTTTGATTATTTTGCCGTCAACGGATATCGTATCTTCGGACGCGGCCTTGACGTCTCCGGGAAACCTTCCGTGGACAGAATCA
>JAQTVK010000076.1 GCA_028706795.1 Candidatus Omnitrophota bacterium
GGGGCGCCGGTAACCGACCCTCCCGGGAAGAGGCTCTCGAATATATCGAAATAAGTAACGCCGTTCTTTAAGATGCTCTTTACGGTCGAGGTCATCTGGAAGAGGGTATTGTATCTTTCGACATCAAAGAGCGAAGAGGCCTTGACGCTTCCGGTCTTTGAGATCTTCCCGAGGTCGTTGCGTATCAGGTCTACGATCATCAGGTTTCCCGCGACCTCTTTGGCATTGCGCTTCAGCTCCGATATCCTGTCGGCGTCCTCCCTGGTATTCGCACCCCTTTCGGCCGTCCCTTTCATCGGCCTGGAATATACGGTATTGCCGTTTCTCCTGAAGAAGAGCTCGGGGGAGAGTGAGAGCAGGTGTTCATCGCCCATCTTGCAGAAGGCGGCGTACGGCACGCTCTGTTTCTCCTTTAGGTCCCGGTAGAACGAAAAAGCGCTTCCTGAAAAACCGAAGGAATACTTCCCGGTAAAATTGACCTGGTAGGTGTCACCGTTCGTTATATGTTTTTTTATCCGGGAGATCTTGCTGAAGTAGGCAGGCCTCGTAATGCTGAAGGAGGGATTATCGACTCGAAAATCGAGCCGGGTCGCGGTGCCGGCGAAAAGGCCGGGAACAGGGCGAGATAACTTTCCCGTCCTGTGGTCGAAGACGGTAATCTCTTTGAATACGCACAGGTTGATCAGGGGATAACGAAAAGAGCCTAGCGGCCCGAAAGACCCCCTTTCGAAGCAATATCCCAGCTCATAGGAGAAGTATCCGGCCAGGAAGTGCCCCTTCGAATATTCCTCTATGCGTCCGAAGGCCCGCCTGACATCGCCGGGCCTGTATACCTTTATGGTATCGACCGGGTCGAAGAGGATGTAGCTTTTCGAATTTTCGCCGTCAAAAAGGCTCGTCTCGAAAAGCATGAAACATCCGTGTTTTTTCAAGAAATCATCATCCAGGCGGGGAAGCCCGGGGAGCGTTTTTCCCATAGCGTAATGATATCACAAAATGACTTGCATTAGGAGATATGTTAATGTATTATTGTATAACATTCAGGGGGATGCAACTTAGGAGGGGAGATGTATAGCAAAAAGCTAGGTTTTGTCCTTGTATTGTCGGTTCTCGCCTGTTTCAGCCAGTTTTCCCACGCCGCGGAATGGAATGTATCCGCATCTTCAAGCGGAGAGGAATTATACCCGCAACTAGCAATAGACGGCGACCCGTCTACCCGCTGGTCCAGCAAGTTCGAAGATAACCAATGGTTGATCATCGACCTTGGCCAACCGACCGAGATAAAGAAGATAGCTCTCACCTGGGAAGCCGCCTACGCAAGCGAATACAATATCCTCGTCTCCGATGATAAGGCCCTATGGAAAAAGGTCTATGGGAAGAAAAACGGTTCCGGCGGGACGGAAGCCATAAAGATCATGCCCCCGGTCAAAGCCCGGTACGTGAAATTGGAGCTTATTACACGAGCGACCAAATGGGGTTTTTCGCTTTTCGAGGTCGAATTTAACGCCCCTGACCCGATAAAGGCGAAGGCGACCGCGTCGTCCGGAGACGCCGATTTCAGCGCGGATAAGGCGATCGACGGCAATATGCAGTCACGCTGGTCTAGTAAATTTGAGGACAACCAATGGTGGCAGGCCAACTTCGACGCCCCGCAGAAGATATGCGGCGTGATACTTAATTGGGAGACCGCCTTTACCGAGATATATAACATAGAAGTAAAGGACACCGCCGGGAACTGGAAGAAGGTATATGAGACTTCGGACGGTGACGGCAAAACAGATATCATATATTTCGATCCTGTGGAAGCGGCCGCGCTTAAGATAAACTGCATCCAGCGCGGGACCGGATGGGGCAACTCCCTATGGGAAGTAACTTTCCTCGATGGAAATAAGCCGCCCGTGATAACTAGGAGCGGCGCGCAGACCGACATAAAACTACCCGTAAAAATGAAGCTCGGAGGGGTCATCCTGAGATGGGATGAGGACTATCCCAAATCTTTTACCGTTGAGATCTCGCCGGACGGCCGAGCTTGGGAAGAAGTATTCAAGACAGATAAGAATAAGACAAAACAGGATTGGGTCTATTTCAAGGCCGGCATGGTAAAGGAATTCAGGATAAAGTGCCTTGAATCCGCAACAGGAAAGGAATGCGTCCTAAAGAGTTTTGAGCCGAAGAGCGCAGAAGAACAGGCGACGCCGATAAAGATCTACCAGGCGCTCGCGAAATCATCCCCGTCCGGTTATTACCCGATGTGGCTGCGCCGGGTCCAGGAATTTTGGACGGTGGTCGGCGCGCCGGATTCGAATGACGAAGGGCTCTTGAGCGAGACCGGCACCTTTGAACCGTACAAAGGCGGCTTTACCGTTATGCCCTTTGTATATGACGGCAAGAAACTTTACACCGCTGATAACTGCAAGGTCAGCCAGAGCCTGCTCGAAGATTACCTGCCCATTCCCACCGTAAGATGGGACCACGGCGACTGGACGATGGAAGTTACGGCAATATCGGCCGGCGGGTCGACGATGGAACTCAGGTACAGGTTCAAGAATACCGGGGATAAACCGTTCAACGGCCTGTTCGACCTCGCGGTGCGGCCGGTGCAGTTGAATCCCATATGGCAGGGCGGCGGATTCAGCCCTATAAATACGGTAGACTGTGTACCTCCGAAACTGCTGATAAACGGGCAGGCCAAACTGGCCTCAGGCACGGCAGGAGTAAAGATGGCGGCAGTCTCTTATTCTTCTTCGGGGGATATCATCGATTTCCTGGAGAAGGGAGGACTTCCTGATTCCGCAGCCGCGCAAAGCGGCGAAGGGACCGCCTCTGCCGGACTTTCTTATGCGCTCAAAGCCGCTCCGGGCGAGACGAAGGATTTCATCATCCAGTTCCCGGCCGGCGATAAGATCGCGGACTTCGACAGCGAACTCCAGAAGCAGGCGGCGATGTGGGCCGGGTTGGAGAACCGCTTTACCATCAATATCCCGGAGAAACGGCTCATCGATGTAATGAAGACGAATATCGCCTATATCCTTATCAATAAGGACGGGTCGTGGACAAAGCCCGGCTCGCGCAATTACAGCCATTCGTGGATACGCGACGGTTCCCTGACGTGCACGGCGCTTTTGAAGGTGGGCCTGAATGAGCCGGTCAAGGAGTGGCTGGAAGCCTACACCTCCAAGGTTTCGGACAACGGTTTTGTTCCGTTTATCATATTCGATGGGGCCAATGCCGTAGGCAATAATGATAACGGCTCAGGCGAGGGCGTCGAGTGGGACGCTCAAGGCGAGTATGTCTTCGCTGTCCGCAACTATATCGATTATTCGGGAGACAAGGCATACCTGCCGGTGGTATACCCTAAGGTCGTAAAGGTCCTGGAATTTACGCGCAGCCTCCGCCGGCGCACAATGGGCAATGATTTCAAGACCGACCCGAAGAAGCAGCCATATTACGGGATCCTTCCCAAATCCAACAGCCACGAAGGTTATTATCCCGCGATGACAAGCTATTGGGATGATTTCTTCTGCCTGAAAGGGTTCAAGGACGGGGTCTATCTCGCCAACCTGATGGGGGATACGGCTAACGCTAAATGGATGCAGGAGGAAGTCAACGATTTCCGCAAGTGCATATACGATTCCATAAAGTTAGTGGCGGAACGAAACAAAATAAATTATATCGCCGGATGCGTAGAGAAGGCCGACTTCGACTCGACCTCGACCGCTATTGCTATAGTTGCGGCCGGAGAATTGGAATACATGCCGAAGGACCTGTTAAAGAACACCTTCGACAGGTATTTCGCCGATTTCAGCAAAGGCATGGAGCCGGGGCACGAGAGGTCGTTCACCCCTTACGAGGTCCGTTCCGCCAACGCCTATTTCAGGATGGACCAGCGCGAGCGAGGCCTCACTATGTTGAGGTACTTCACGAAAGATTCGGTCAGGCCGTACGGTTGGAACCATATGGCAGAGGTCGTATACGGCAAACCCCGCACCCCGTCGTATATCGGCGACATGCCGCATACATGGGTCGGGTCGGGTTATATCGACGCGGTCCGGACGATGTTCGTTTATGATGATGACGGAAAGCTCATCCTCGGCGAAGGCCTGGCCCCGGAATGGTTTGACAGGGGCATAGAGGTAAAGGACCTGCCTACGCCATACGGCAAGATCTGCTACGTTATAAAGAAAGAGGGCGATACGATCAAGTATTTCATCTACGGCACCGCCAAGCCCCCTAAGGGGGTCAAATTCGTCCTGCCGAAAGAGTTTAAAGATCTTAAAGTCGAGGAGATGACAGCGAAGCAGTGATAATCGACATCCATACCCACGCCTGGCCGGAGAAAGTATCCGGTAAAGCGAGGGAGAACCTCGAGCGGATTTTCGGGGAGAAGATGGTCTGCGATCCCACCGTCCCTAACCTCCTCAAATATATGGATAAAAACGGCGTTGACGTAAGCGTTATATGCGCCGTCGCTACGAGGCCCGCACAGGTCCCCGCGATCAACGACTGGCTTTTTGGGACAAGGAGCGGGAGGCTTAAGGTCTTTTGCGCGATGCATCCTGCCTATGATAATTGGAAAGACGAACTCAAAAGGATAAAAGACAGGGGCGACGGGATAAAATTCCAACCGGAATTCCAGGATTTCTACGTCGATGATGTGCAACTCATGCCTATCTACGGAGAGATGGAGAGACTTGATATCCCTGTCCTTTTCCATTGCGGGGAGGAGCTCTCGGGTACAATGAAGGTGCGCTCGTCGCCTTCCCGGATCTCCAAGGTCAAAGAGAGATTCCCGCGCCTTAAGATCATCGGCGCGCACTTTGGCGGGTTCCGGCTGTGGGATGAGGTCAAAGAGCACCTCTTGGGCAAGGATATCTACCTCGATACGTCTTTCTTCTTCGGATTCCTGCCGGATGTTGAGGCAAAACAGCTTCTTTTGGAACATCGCCCGGACCGGCTCATTTTCGGGACTGATTTCCCGCTTGTAGACCAGAAGAAAGACCTGGGCTTTTTGCGGGAACTCGATATATCCGAAGAACTTAAAGAAAAAATCCTTTTCCGGAACGCTCAACTTTTACTTTACAAACCTGCCTGAAAAAAGTATAATTAATCTAATAATTTGAGGCCTACCGAAAGATTTTTGAAAGAAAATCCTTAAAGGCTTCGTCTATTACTATAGGCGAAGTTGATTAAACATATGCCGCAATCGGCAAAACAAGGGAAGGGGAAGATATGGTAAAGAAGGACGAAAAGGAAATAAAGAGGGAAGAAAAAGAGGCGCAGAAGGAGCAGGGCGAGCGCACTAAGGCGCTTGAATTGGCACTGGCGCACATCGAGAAGCAGTTCGGGAAAGGTTCGATAATGAAGCTGGGGCAAGAGACACATGCGGTCGTCGAGTCCATCCCGACAGGCGCCCTCTCGCTCGATTTAGCGATAGGCGTAGGTGGAATACCGAGAGGACGCGTTATCGAGATATACGGTCCTGAATCATCCGGCAAGACTACGCTTTCCTTGAGCGTGATCGCCGAAGCGCAGAAGAAAGGCGGGACCGCCGCTTTCATTGATGCCGAACACGCG
>JAQTVK010000077.1 GCA_028706795.1 Candidatus Omnitrophota bacterium
TCCGCAATCGCAGCGCAGGGAACCGAATACGTCGCCGGTCAGGCATTCTGAGTGGACCCTCACCAGGACCGGATTCTCCGATATCCTGCCCAAAACAAGCGCGACATGCACCTTCTTATCGATAACCGATTCGTAAAGCCGGAGCCTGAATTCGCCGTATCCGGTCGGCAGGGTGGTTTCTTCTATCTCTTGGATGAGCTTTTCGGCGGCCATGCGGTATTTGATAAGGGCCGCTATTGTGCAAATCTTGAGTTTATGCTTCCTGGCGAATTTTATGAGTTGGGGCGTCCTGGCCATCGTCCCGTCGTCATTCATTATCTCGCAGATGACACCGGCCGGCTTGATCTTTGCTAATTTAGCGAGGTCTACAGCAGCCTCGGTATGGCCGGTCCTGACGAGCACTCCGCCCTCTTTCGCCCTCAACGGGAAGATATGGCCCGGGCGGCTGAAATCGCCCGGTTTCGACCTCGGGTTTACGAGAGCTTTTATCGTCTTTGCCCTGTCGTGGGCGGATATGCCTGTAGTGACGCCTTCCTTTGCGTCGATAGACATCGTCCATGCAGTGTTAAAATTGCCGCCGCCGGTCTCAGAAAGGACCTCTATTCCCAGCTCATGAAGTCGCTTCTCCTCCATGGGGACGCAGATAAGGCCGCGGCCGTATTTCGCCATGAAATTTATCGCCTCGGGCGTGACGAATTCCGCGGCCATGAGAAGATCTCCTTCATTCTCACGGTCCTCGTCGTCGATGACGATTATCATCCTGCCCTTTTTGATATCCCCGACAGCCTCTTTGATCGTGTTGAACACTGTTCCTCCGGAACTTGTACTGAGCGAAGCGAGGTAATAAAAAACCCGAAGATCTCTCTTCGGGTCAAAATCCATGGTATGCCGGCATAAAGCCGCTTATCTTCTCCCATCTAGACTTTTACTATTGGCTCCGTGCTTACAACGGATCTGCCCCAGTATTCCAAGGCTCGCAGGCTTTAACTGCCAGTGGGGAATTTCACCCCTCCCGAAGATGTTATAATTGTATACCATGTGCCGGTCATTGTCAAGCGATTTGGGTTTAAGCGGGTGACTGCCGGCGGGGCCCGCCCGTATAAGGGGTCTTATTGACAAGCCGGAGGTTATAGGGTATCATTAATCCCGCTATGGAAAAAAAGAACGTACAGGAAAGGCTGGACAGGATACGCGCAGAACTGGCGATCTTCTATGAGATCGGCAATGCGATGCGCTCTACCCTCAATCTCGAGGAGATCCTCTTCATAATATTGACCGGGGTGACCTCCCACGCGGGCCTCGGCTTCAACAGGGCCATGCTCTTCCTTGTGAACGAGCAGGAGAACACGCTTGAGGGGAAGATGGGCTTAGGCCCGCATTCCGGCGAAGAGGCCGGCCTCATCTGGAACAGGATCTCTTCCCAGCAGATGTCGCTCGAGGACTTGATATCCGCGTACGCCTTTTATAAGAAGGGCGGGTCTGACCTCGATAAGGCGGTGAGGAGCATAAAAGTCCCCTTGCGTGAGGATGCGGGAGTCCTTGCCATGACCGTGCTTGAGGGCATGAGTTTAGAGGTGACCACGGACGAGACGCGCCAGAAAACTGCCAACGACCCTGTCCTGCAACGCCTCAGGACCGAGTATTTTGTGACTGTTCCCCTTAAGGCAAAAGACAAGGTCGTAGGGGTGATACTGGCGGACAACCTATTCACGAAGAAGCCCATACTCAAGGACGACATAAGGACTTTGACGATGTTCGCGAACCATGCCGGCCTCGCGATCGAAAATTCACGCCTTTATGAGCAGACGGTCTACGAGTCCAATACCGATACTCTCACGCGGCTCTGGAACCACGGTTATTTCCAGTTCCTCCTGACCGAGGAACTGAAGAAGTCCTACGAGAGCAAGTCTCCCCTCTCGATGGTCATGTTCGACATAGATAATTTCAAGAACTATAATGACACGATGGGGCACCAGATGGGAGACCAGATCCTCCGCGAGGTAGCGAGGATATTAAAGACCGTCTGCGACGGGAAGGGGCTTGTGGCGCGTTACGGCGGCGAGGAGTTCGCCGTGATACTTCCCAACCAGGATAAAGACCCCGCTTACGCGATCGCGGAAAACCTGAGGATGGCGATAGAAAATTTCGAGTTTAAAGGACAGGAAGTCCAGCCTACCAAGAACCTTACCATAAGCGCCGGCCTCTCTACCTACCCAGAAGACGCGCTCGATAAAGAAAGGCTGATCTACTTAGCTGATATGGCGCTGTATGAAGCGAAGAGGACCGGCAAAAACAAAGTCTGCGCCTATAGGTCCAAATAACCTTAAGCTGTCTTCGCCTCCAGCTCTTGTGAAAACTTAACCGAAACGATCTTCGATACACCCGACTCCTCCATAGTGATGCCATACATTACGTCGGCCACCGAAATCGTCTTCTTATTATGCGTTATTATTATAAACTGCGAAGTCTTCACAAAATCCTTCAAGACCCTGCAGAACCTGTCTATATTGGCCTCATCTAGCGCCGCATCCATCTCGTCCATCACGCAGAACGGGCTGGGTTTGACCTTAAATATAGAGAAGAGCAGCGCTATCGCGGTCATCGAGCGCTCGCCTCCGGATAACAGCGATATCGACTGCGGTTTCTTGCCAGGAGGCCGCGCGATTATCTCGATGCCGCTCTCGAGGATATCCTCCTGGTCGATAAGCAGCAGTTCCGCATCGCCTCCGCCGAAGAGCAGCCTGAACATATCCCTGAATTCGGACTGTATCTTCTGGAATGTTTCGAGGAACATCTCGCGGGTCGTCCTGTTGAGCTTGTTTATCGCCTTGTGCAAGTCGTCTTTTGCCAGGACAAGATCCTGCTGCTGGGTAGTCAGGAAATCGTACCTCTGCTGTAATTCCTGGTGTTCTTCTATCGCGACGAGATTAACCGGGCCCATGCCTTCGAGCTTGGCGCGCAATGCTTCCATCTTTTCGTTCGTTTCTTCCCAATTTATATCCTCGGGTATAGCCGCCTGTTCAAGGTCTGTCTCGACCTTATAGACCTGTACCAGCCTGTCGCGCAGGCTGTTCTTCTTGTAATTGAACTCGGTGGTCTTAACCTCAAGGGTATGAAGGCGTCCGCTCAATTCGTTGAAGGCCTTCTGGGCCTCCCTTGCCTCGTTCTCTACACGGGAAATTGAATCGCTTGCGGCCTTCCTTTCGTCCAATATCTGGCGGGAATCGGATTCCGCCGATATCCTGGCGCTGACGAGCTCCTCGTTCCTCTTAGCCAGCTGCTCAGATTCGACCACCAACTCCGAGGTCTTCATCTTGGAATCGCCGATCTCCTTCTCTTTGGAGGCGAGGCCGGCTTTTTCGTCCTCGAACGATCTCGCCATCATGGAGAGGGCGTTCGTTACCGAGACTTCCTTATCCTTAAGCATGTCCAATTCGGTCTTGATCTGGGTTATAAGGACGAGCGTATCCTCCCTCTCTTTCAGCTTGAGGGCTATCGTATCCTGGTTTGACTAGATCGTATCCTGGACCTTCGCGTCTTCGTCGTCGAGCGAAACGAGCTCCTTCTTAAGCTCCTCTTCCTTTGTCACGTAGGTATCTATCTCGGAGTTCACTTCCCCGAGTTCCAGGTTCAACAGCGACTCCTCCTCGTTAAGCTTATTCATTGCTTCTTCAAGGCCGGCTTTTTCGCTGATCTTGTTGGCGTTATCTATCTGGATCTTATGTATGTCTTCGGCGACCGTCTTCGCCTCGGTCTGCAGGGAATCCCTGAGCTGCTTCTTCTCCTGCAGGTCGCGTTCGAGTTCCCCGGACTTCGCCTTCAGGTTTTCTATGGTTATCTTCAACTCTTTTATCTTGGCGTCCCGTCCTATCAGGCCGAACCCTTCCGCCTTCTGGATCTTGCCTCCCGCGGAAAGGCCCTTCTCGACGACTTCGCCGTTCTTGGTTATGAGCCTGACATGGCCCAGGCGGCCGCTTATCGAACCAAACGCGGATTCCAGGTCTTCCGCGAGATAAGTATCACGCAATAAGTACTCGAGGACGGTCTTTACGTTCGCGTCCGTTTTTATGTAATTTATCAGGTCTGTCCTGGATTCGGGACGGGAGACGCCTTCCAGCGGTATGAACGTGGCGCGCCCGAGTGAACCTTCATCCAGGAATTTAATGAGCCTTTTCGCGGTTTCGTTGTCCTTGACGATGACGGCCTGTACCAGGTCCCCTAAAGCCGCCTCTACGGCATTGTCGTAACCCTGGAAGGGTTCGATCAGGTCGGCCACTATGCCTACTACTCCCCGGGAGACAGGCGAGCCCTTTTCAACTTCTTTCAGGACGGTCTTCACGCCTAGCGAGAAACCCTCGTATTTGGCCTTGAGGTCCTCGAGGAAAGTGAGGCGTGATTGCGCCGCCGTCAATCCCGAACTGAGGCCCTGAAATTCGACCTCAAGGTTCGTTATCTCTTCGCTCAACGCGCTTAAATCCCCCTCGGCCTGGGCTTTTTTCCAGTTGAGGTTCTCTATATCCTTGGATATCTTTTCAACGAAGGCCACCAGCTCGCCGAGTTTTTGCCCGGAGGCGGCCCTCTCCTCCTCGACTTTCCTCTTCTCTACTTCTATCCTTCTCTGGCGCGCCCCCAGGTGCTGGGTGTGCGCGACTAATTTTGTCAATTCGTTGCGGGCCTTGGTCTGCCCTGCCGCTATATCAACGACATAGAGCTTCGCCTTTTCGATGTTCTGCTGGCAGGTCTTTACCATTTCGGCGATGGCTTCAAGGTATGAGGTCTTCTCTTCTATCTCGGTCCTTTTATTCTCCTCATTGCTCCTGAAAAGCCCGGCCTCGGAATTCAGCCGGCCCACCTCGTTCTCCAGGTTGGAAAGCCTTTCGCGGTTAGCGCCGATATCTTTTTCCAATCCCGCGATCCTGGAATTTATCTCGTTAGACCTTTCGGAATTATAAGATATCTTGTCCTTGTTCCTCTCGACCTGGCCCTCTATGTTTACAACATTGGCTTTCGCGTCAGAGAGCCGCTGGTCTACTTTCGCCAGGTCCTCGCGGAGCGAGGCCAGCTTCGAATCGAGCCCGGAGATGACGGAATTTAGTTCGGATTCCTTCGCCGCGAGGGAATCCCTGTCCGACGATATGCTGCCTTCCTCCTGCCTTATCTTCCTGAATTCACTAGCGGCCGACCACACCTCCATCTCCTTCAGCTTCTCGAAATCTTCTTTATATTTCCTGGCTTTATTCGCCTGGCGCTCGATGGAGTTTATCTGGCGCTTCACTTCCGTTATTACATCGCTTACCCTGAGGAGGTTCGCCTCTGTCTGCTCAAGTTTTCTCAAGGCCTCCTTCTTCTTGGCCTTGTACTTTGTGATGCCGGCGGCCTCCTCGAATACGTAACGCCTCTCTTCAGGTCGAGAGTCTAACAATTCGGCTATCCTGCCCTGTTCCATCAAGGAATAAGTGGACGTGCCGATGCCGGT
>JAQTVK010000078.1 GCA_028706795.1 Candidatus Omnitrophota bacterium
AGAACGAGTCGAAGATCGGCGAGATAATGAGGCGGTATTTTGCCGAAGGGATCCTTTTGGCCGGAGCGGGAGATATCTGGCTGGAGGATGTGAGAAAATACAAAGATGACAACCTCGCGCGCATCGGCATGAAAGGCATCTATCCGTTGTGGAAGCGCGACAGCGGCCAATTGGCGCGCAGGTTCATAAATTTGGGATTTAAGGCGGTCATCGTATGCGTCGACTCAACGCTGCTCCCAAAGGATTTTATAGGCAGGGAGTTCGACGGGTCTTTCCTGGCAGACCTGCCTCCGGGCGTTGACCCGTGCGGCGAAAACGGCGAATTTCATTCGTTCGTATACGCGGGCCCGGTATTCAGCTATGAGATACCGTTCGTAAAAGGCGAGGTGGTCCTAAGGGATAACCGCTATTATTTCTGCGATCTGTTTCCGGTGAAGGCCGCCGTGGCGGCGCAGGAAACTGTTGATTTTTGACGTTTTTGTGATAACATAGGAACCTAAACCCAAAAAATATGGCGGCGTAGCTCAGATGGTTAGAGCGAGCGGCTCATACCCGCTATGTCATCCGTTCGATCCGGATCGCCGCCACCATAGAAAAAGAGGAAGCGGCATATGGTTATGCCCATCATTTGCAAGCAACCCTTACCGTCTAAGGGTTGCTTTTTATTTAGGAGGAGGTAGAGATGAAGAAGATAGCCTTTGTCGCGGCCCTGATCCTTTGCTTGTGCCCCTCGGTCTATCCGCAGATCCTTAACAAGACGACAGGCGCGGTTAAGCCGGTGAGGAAGCTGGTCGTGTATGACGATAGTAAGGCGGGTGCTTACTCCCCCAGCGGATGGATGGGCGATCTCGGTTCGGTGCAGGTAGACGCGAGCAGCGCCGTAAAACCGAGGAGCGGAAGATACTGCATGAGATGGAAATATGACACCACGAAGAAGGGCAAGGAAGGATGGGCCGGGGTATATTGGCAGTATCCGGCGAACAACTGGGGCACCAAGAAAGGGATGGACCTTACCGGCTACAAAAAACTCAGTTTCTGGATAAGGGGCGAGGCAGGCGGAGAGGTGATCGATGTAAAGGTAGGAGGGATAACCGGGGATTTCCCCGATACGTGTTCAAAGGAGTTGAAAGGCCTCCGGCTTTCCAAAGACTGGAAACAATATACCGTCGACTTGTCCGGATGCGACCTCTCCAACGTCATAGGGGGTTTTTGCTGGGCCGCGGACAGCAACAAGAACAGCGGTATCGTCACCTTCTATCTTGACGGCATAATCTACGAATGAGCGCATGCTTATAAATAATACCAGGCGGACTATCAGGAAGTATGGGCTGTTGGAAAAAGGCGATAAAGTGGTCGTCGCCGTCTCCGGGGGCCCCGACTCAACGGCGTTGTTGCTCGCGCTGAACGGGCTGAAGCGCGAATACGGCCTCAAGCTCCACATCGCCCATCTCGACCATATGTTCCGGGCAGCCGGTGAGACGAAGAAGGACCGCGAATACGTATCCTCGCTTTCCAGGAAGCTTGGCATCCCGCTAATTTTTGAGCGGATCGATGTTCCCGCTTACGCCAAAGAGAGCGGGCTTTCCCTTGAGGAGGCCGCGCGGGAAAAAAGATACGAATTTTTGCTCAAAGCCGCCGTTGATACCGGCGCAAAAAAGATAGCGCTTGGGCATACCATGGACGACCAGGCAGAGACCGTCCTGATGAGGCTCGTCCGCGGTTCGGGGCTGGGCGGCCTGCGCGGCATACCGCCGAAGCGTCCGCTCGACGGCGCATTAATAGTGCGGCCGCTTATAGAGGTCTGGAGAAAAGAAGTCGAGGAATACCTGAAGGGGATGGCCGTAAGGCCCCGCCGGGACGCCACAAACTTTATGCGCAAGTTCCTGCGGAACAGGATTAGGCATGAGTTGATTCCCGCCCTCGAGAAATATAACCCAAATATCAAAGAGGTCCTCGCCAGGAACTCGCAGAATTTCAGCTATGATTACGAGGCGCTCTCGGACGCCGTGGACAGGTCGTGCAAAGGGTGCCTGAAGGCCGACGGCGGTTCAGTGACCGTAAGCCTGCGCCGGTTGAAAAGGGAACAGGCCGGCATCCGCCGCGGAATACTGCGAAAAGCCATAGAGATCTCAAAAGGGGACCTGCGCGGTATAGATTATTCCCATATCGAGGATATAGAGGGCTTGATAGGAACGGGAAAAGGCGCCGTCGACCTTCCAGGGAAGACGAGGGTCACAAGTACAAAGGATTCCCTGGTCTTCGGTAAGATGAAGGCCGAAGCCGCTTCCCCTAAAGTCCGTAAACGGATATCAGTCCCGGGCTCGACGTTCATCCCTGCGATGAAATTGACCTTCGATGCGAGGTTCGCGGGACCGGGCGTGAAATTGGGCAGGTCTAAGACCGCGGAATACATGGATTTCGCGAAGATAAAAGGGCCCCTCTATGTAAGGACTTGGGAGAAAGGCGACAGGTTCAGGCCGCTCGGGATGGGGAAGGAGAAGAAATTGCAGGATCTTTTTATCGATCTTAAAGTCCCCCGCGGCAAAAGGGAGAGGGTGCCTTTGCTCGTCTCCGGCAAGGATATAATCTGGGTCTGCGGCCTGCGCCTTTCCGACGTGGTGAAGATCGGCTGCGGCACGAAACACATCCTCAGGATCTCATACAAGACGGCCTAATTCTCTTGCCTTTTACGGCGGCTTTCTGTTATAATCAAAACCTCTAAAAGGAAGATCCCCGATGGCTAACGGAAATAAGAAGAAAAAAAAGAACAATCAGACCTTTTTTATAACACAACGGCTGGTTATAGCTTTGCTGTTCGTTGTAATCTTGATGTTTGTCTTCCGCGAGCCGATGAACCTGCAGCAGCAGTCTGAAGAGATAAGCCTCTCCGACTTCACCAAATTGCTCACCGCCAAAAAAGTCGCGACTGCCGTAAGGAAAGACTATTCCATCACAGGGAAACTTGTCGGCGAAAAGCCCTATAAGGTCTTCGTCCCGGATTTTTATCCCGAACTGAATACCCTATTGACGCAGAATACCGATTTTAAGGTAAGCGTAAACAACGCGTTCCTGGCGAATTTCTTCTGGACCTTCGTGCCTGTCCTGCTGCTCATAGGGTTCTGGTTATACCTCTCCAGGAACGCTCAGGCTGCCGGCGGAAGGATATGGTCCTTCGGAAAGAGCCGCGCGCGCCAGTTCGCGGGCGGGGCGGTAAAGATCACGTTCCAGGATGTCGCCGGCGTTGATGAGGCAAAGGAAGAGCTCCAGGAGGTAATAGAATTTTTGAAGGACCCGCGCAAGTTCACGCGCCTCGGCGGAAAAATACCTAAAGGCGTCTTGCTTATCGGCCCGCCGGGCACCGGCAAGACGCTCCTCGCAAAGGCGGTCGCCGGCGAGGCGGATGTCCCGTTCTTCTCCATAAGCGGTTCTGATTTCGTCGAGATGTTCGTCGGCGTCGGCGCATCCAGGGTGCGCGACCTTTTTGAAGAGGCGAAACGCGCCGCGAAGTTAGGCGGGAAGGGCTGCATAATATTCGTCGATGAGATCGACGCGGTCGGAAGGCAGCGTTTCGCAGGCGTCGGCGGCGGCAACGACGAACGCGAACAAACGTTGAACGCCCTGCTTGTCGAAATGGACGGTTTCGGTACGCAGGAAGGCGTCATAGTCATCGCGGCGACAAACAGGCCGGATGTCCTCGACAGCGCTCTCTTGCGTCCGGGAAGATTTGACAGGGTCATTTACGTGACAGAGCCCGACATCATAGGAAGGACAGCGATACTAAAAGTCCACGCGAGGAATGTAAAATTATCGCCCGAAGTGGACCTGAAACTTGTGGCGCAAAGGACCGTCGGGTTCTCAGGCGCCGACCTGGCTAATCTCGTGAACGAGGCCGCGCTCCTCGCTGCGCGCAGGGGCAAGGAAGCGGTCACGATGGAGGAGCTGGGTGAATCGATAGAAAGGGTCATCGCCGGGCCGGCGAGGAAGAGCCGCGTAATATCGCCGCACGATAAGGAGATAACCGCTTATCACGAATCCGGGCATGCCTTACTTTCGCTCTTGGTTCCTAAGGCAGTGCCGCTGCATAAAGTCACCATACTCCCGAGGGGCATGGCCGGCGGATATACGCTTACCGCGCCGACAGAGGACAAATATCATGAATCCAAAAACGAACTTCTTGCCGAGATAACGGTGTCGTTGGGCGGCCGAGCATCCGAAGAGATCATGTTCAACGATGTGACTACGGGCGCTAGAAGCGATATCAAGGTTGCGACCAAAATAGCGAGGCGGATGGTGACTGAATTCGGGATGAGCGACAAGCTCGGTAACCTTACCCTCGGGCATAGGCCGGACCAGATATTCCTGGGAAGGGACATCTACGAGGAGAAAAATTACAGCGACCAGACCGCATTGATCATAGACCAGGAAGTCAAGCGCATCGTCGATGAATCCTACAGCCGCGCCAGGCAGACGCTCATCGATAATAAAGACAAGTTGACCGCGTTGGCGGCGAAGCTGTTGGAGAGGGAAGTCCTCGACGTCAAGGAAGTAAAAGAGCTCCTGGGGCTTTAATATGGACCTCCGCGTCATCGAGATAAAAGACCTGGAGGAGGCGGCAGGGGAACTTGCCGCGCTCAATGTCCATAAAGGCGGCATCGGGATAATGGCGCCCAAGGCCGTCACGAGGATAATAAAGGTCAGCGGAATAGATTCCGTGGCCCTGAATATCCTGAAACAGGAGATGCTCTCGGCCGGGGGCGACTGCGCCGTCTCGTGGGACGCTTTCATAAGAAGGAAAAGGAATGCCGAAGGGATACTGGTCGGCACAATAGCGCAGATAGGCGAGGTTTGCGAAAAACTTGAGAAGCAGCCGTTCGGGCTCTCTGTCCTGGCGCAAAAGATACGGGCCCTGGAATCGGTTTATACCAAGAAAGACCTTATCCTGCGCGCAGGCAGATATAAGTTGAATCTCGGGAAGCGCGCGCATATAATGGGCGTATTGAACGTTACGCCCGACTCATTTTCTGACGGCGGTATGTTTTTTGGCACTGAATACGCAATCGGCCGCGGCCTGAAGATGGAATCCGAAGGCGCGGACATAATAGATATAGGCGGAGAATCGACGCGCCCGGGCGCTAAGCCGGTCCCGGCAAGGGAAGAATGCAGGCGGGTCATCCCTGTGGTCAGGACCCTTGCGAAGCGGCTGAAGATACCGGTTTCGGTCGATACCTCAAAATCCGAAGTCGCGAAAGAAGCATTGGATGCCGGCGCGGCGATGATAAACGACGTAACCGGATTGAGAAAGGACCGCCGGATAGCAAAACTTGCCGCCAGATACAAGACCGCGGTAGTCCTTATGCATATGAAG
>JAQTVK010000079.1 GCA_028706795.1 Candidatus Omnitrophota bacterium
GGTGCCGAGGACAAGCGCCTTGTATATCTCCTCTATGCTGCCCAATTTTTCGAAGCGGCGCGGAGGAAAAGGCGGCCTTATCTTTACCTCGCATCTCTTCAGCGATAATTCCTTGGCCCTGTAATTATTGACCGCCGGCTTCCTCTGGGGCGCCTTCCTGTATTTAAGATATTCCTCGGGGTCGAGGTCGAAAAGCGCAATATCCTCCTCGAACTGCTTCCCGCGCGCTAAAATACTGCCCTTCCAGCCTATCACCATGCTCCCGCCGTCGAAGACGAGCTCATCTTGGCCGCCTACCATGTTATCGTAGATCACTATCGCGGCAGTCTGCTGCGCCCTCTCGACAAGCATCTTTTCGCGCGCCTGTATTTTGCCGGCATGATAAGGCGAAGCCGAAATATTGATTACGACCTGCGCGCCCATATCGACCGCCTCAAAGCTCGCAGGGCCGCAGCACTCCCAGATATCCTCGCAGATGTTCAGCCCGATCTTAAGGCCTTCGAACTTGAAGGCGAAGGATTCGTTCCCGGGCTTGAAATAACGTTTTTCGTCAAATACGCCGTAATTCGGGAGGAGTATCTTATGATATATGTGGATAAGTTCCTTGTCGCGGATAAGCGCGGCCGAATTGTACAGCCCATCCCTGGCCTTGTCAAGGCAACCCAGGATTACTATGATATTATCGGTTTTATGGACTATTTCGTTAAGCGTTTTCACGGCGTCATCTGTAAACTGGGGCTTCAGGAGGAGGTCTTCCGGCGGATAGCCGGTTATGGCGAGCTCAGGAAGGATGACAATGTCGCAACCCAATGATCTTGCGTCACTTATGGACTTTACTATCTTCTCTTTGTTGCCCTGAAGGTCACCCACGGTGGGGTTGATCTGGGCTATACCAAAGCGGATCGGCTCCATTTTCACCTCGCTAATTTAGCCCCTTATTATACCAAATTTTTCCGGAAATGCAAGAAAAGATTTTAGCCTCTTTTTTCCTGAAATTTAAGCCTCGCTCGGCATTTCATTATTACTCGCCTCTACCAAATATTACTGCGTCATAAACCGGCTCTTCGCGAGGCGTTAAATTTCAGGATATAACAAGCAATAATCCTTGCCTTTGGGGGCAAGTTTGGATACAATTTAGTAATACAGGAGGCAGTGATGAAAAAGGTACTGATCGTATGCGCGGCGGTCGCGCTGTTCGCGGTGAACGGGTGGGCGGATACGGTGACTTTCAAATCCGGGAAGAGGATCGAAGGGAATGTCAAGGCGATAACCAACGATACCGTGACCGTCGACATTTACGGCGTGACCGAAATGACTTATGACCTCGCCGACATACAGGAAATCAACGGGCAGATAATAGACCTTAAGCCTGCCGCGCCTTCGGCCGTACCCGTTGAGACTGCCGTCCCGGAGGCTGAAACTGCCCCGACAGGAATAGCGCCTGTTGCCGAGGTCATGGCAACGGCGCCTCCAAGCGAAATCCAGGAAGAAATGATACTGCCCCCCTCCTCGGGAGAAACCATTAAAATCAAATTATCGGATAAAGAAAACAAGGCTGCCTTGGCCGTCATAATGGCGTTCCTCGGCATCATATTGACTATCTTTGCGATTTTTTATATCTCCTCGGCCATATGCCTCCAGGTTATCGCGAAGAAAACGGATACCGGGAACGGATGGAGGGCCTGGATACCCATCGCGAACTTATTCCTGGCATGCAACATAGGAAAGGTTAGATATATTTGGTTGTTGCTGCTCCTCACCGGATTTGTGCCGTTGGCCGGGGCATTTCTGGCGCCGATATGCGACTTGTTCCTTTTCGGTTTTATTTGGTACAGGATCGCCCTGGTGCGAGGCAAGGAAGGATGGATCGGGGCCATTACGGTCATTCCCGTCGTGGGGCTGTTTACGATGGGTTATCTGGCCTTCTCGAAAAAAGAAGAAGGGGCAGCTCCTGTGCCCAACATTGGGGGTGGGCAGCCAGCCAATCCTTTAGGAACCGCCCCTACTTATAAACCGCCTCTCGAATAAGCTTATATGTCAAAATAGAGGTAGAACTCGTAAGGATGCGGACGCATTCTAACGGCGTCTATCTCTTTTTTCCTCTTGTATTCAAGCCAGATGTCAATCACGTCCTTGGTGAAGACCCCGCCCCTGAGCAGGTATTCATGGTCCGCTTCCAGGGCGTCGATCGCGCGCCTCAGCGACGACGGGACCGTGGGTATCTTTGCCATCTCTTCCCCGCTTAATTCGAAGAGGTCCTTGTCAGTCGGCTTGCCCGGGTCGATCTTGTTTATGATGCCGTCCAAGCCGGCCATGAGCATAGCGCTGAATGCTATGTAGCCGTTGCATGACGGGTCGGGCGGCCTGAACTCGATCCTCTTGGATTTCGGGCTGTCGCTGTACATCGGGATGCGTACGGCGGCCGAACGGTTGCGCGCAGAATAAACGAGGTTGACCGGCGCCTCATAGCCCGGGACGAGCCTCTTGTAAGAATTCGTCGTCGGAGCGCAGAAAGCCATGAGGCTGTTCGCGTGCTTTAAGAGGCCGCCGATATAATACTTCGCGGTCTGGCTCAATAGCGCGTAGCCGTTCTTGTCGAAAAAGAGGTTCGCGCCGTTCTTCCAAAGGCTCTGGTGGCAATGCATGCCCGAGCCGTTATCCGCGAAGAGCGGTTTAGGCATGAAAGTCGCGACCATGCCGGCCTTTTTGGCCATGTTCTTGATGATATATTTGTACATCAAGAGGTTATCGGCCATCTTGGTCAGTTTGTCGAACTTGATGTCGATCTCGCACTGGCCGGCCGTGGCGACCTCGTGATGATGGACCTCTATGTTCACTCCCGCTTCCTTCATCTTGAGGATTATACGGCTCCTTAAGTCCTGGAGCGAATCGTGCGGCGGGACCGGGAAATACCCTTCCTTGTAGCGTATCTTGTATCCTAAGTTCGGGTCTTCTTTCTTTCCGGTATTCCAGTCGCCCTCGTCCGAGTCGATGAAATAATAACCTGAGTTCTCGTTCTGGTCGAAGCGGATATCGTTAAAGATGAAGAATTCGGCTTCGGGCCCGAAATATACGGAATCGGCTATGCCGCTATCCTTTAGGTATTTCTCCGCCTTCTTCGCGATATAGCGCGGATCGCGGCTGTACGGTTTGCGAGTGAGCGGGTCGTAGATATCGCATATGACGCTCAAGGTCGGGACCTCGCATACCGGGTCGATGACCGCAGTCGTAGGATCCGGTATCATGATCATGTCCGATTCCTGGATCTTCTGGAAACCGCGTATCGAGGAACCGTCGAACCCGATGCCATCGACCCAGATGGAGCGTGTTATATCGTCCATCTCAAGCAATTCCGAGGCCGGTATCGAGAAATGCTGCCAAAGCCCGGGAAGGTCATTGAACTTGAGGTCAATGATATCGATCTTCTTGTCTTTGATTAGTTTCATCACGTCGCGCGCGGCCTTTTCGTCGAACGAGCCGTTCGTGAGCGGATTCTTAGTCTTCACTTCCGCCGTCCCCTTCTTTGCTGCTTTCCCTTTCATGCTGGCTTACCTCCCTTATTTTTTATGCCAAAAGTATACAAGACCAATGTTAAATCCGTATTACGCATATGTTAAATCTCAAAGCCGTCCGGCCAATCGGTTCGCTTGGGCGGGTCCTGCCTGCCGAGCACCTCATCCCTTTTGCTTGCGCAAAAGGGACAAGGGCTCCGTCGGCAGTCACCCGCTTCAATCTAGCCGATCGCAGAATTCCCCTTTTCCCCTGTCCTTATCCTGATACACTCCGGCAATTCCATGATGAATATCTTGCCGTCGCCGACGTGGCCGGTGTGGGCGCCGGATTTTATCGCTTCCGCCGCGGGCTTGACGAAATCGTCGTTGACCGCTATCTCGAGCTTGACCTTCTTAAGCAGGCTTCCCGCCTCCTTGTGGCTCCTGTAGACCTCGGAGATGCCTTTTTGGCGGCCGCGGCCCATGACACCGGTCACGGTGACCAGGTGTATCTCTTTTTCCTCCAGCTTTGTCAGGACATCATCCAGCCTGTCAGGCTGGATGATAGCTATGATATATTTCATTGTCATGTCTCCTTATTCCAATACCGTGTAACCGGCTTCACGGTGCTGTGTGAGGTCCAGGCCGATGCGCTCGTCCTGCTCCGAGGCGCGCACGCCCATTACCGCGTTAAGCGCCTTGAGGATCACGAAGGTCATGACGAACGAGTAGACCGCGGTGATGATGACGGCCTTAAACTGTATAAAAAATTGCGCCGCGTTGCCGTAAAAGAGCCCGTTATTGCCGGCAGCGTTCACGGCCTTAGTGGCCCACAGGCCCGTTGCTAGGGCTCCCCACATGCCGCCGACTCCGTGTACGCCGAAGGCATCGAGGGAATCGTCATAGCCGAATTTCACTTTGAGCAGCGCCACCGCCATATAGCAGAAGACCGAAACGCCTATACCTATCCATATAGCACCGACCGGGTTCACAAAACCCGAGGCCGGGGTTATCGCGACAAGGCCGGCGACTGCGCCGGTAATGATGCCCAAAACCGTAGAACGGGAATTGAATATCCAATCCAGGAGCGCCCATGTCAGGCCCGCCGAGGCGGCTCCTATGTGGGTGACCACAAAAGCGCTCGTCGCCAGGCTGCCCGAGCCTAAAGCGCTGCCTGAGTTGAAACCGAACCACCCGAACCACAATAATCCCGCACCCAATACCGCGAAAGGAAGGTTGTGCGGAGGGGATATCTTGTCCGGATATCCCTTTCGTTTTCCTAAGACCAAGGCGCTCGCCAGGGCCGCGACGCCGGCATTGACGTGGACGACCGTGCCTCCGGCGAAATCAAGCGCCCCGTCGGCCCTCAGGAAGCCGCCGGCGCCCCATACCCAATGGCAAACCGGGTCATATACAAGCGTCGCCCACACAAGCGCGAATATGCAGAACGTCGAGAATTTCATCCTCTCGGCGAACGCGCCCAATATCAGGGCGGGCGTGATGATGGCGAACATCGCCTGGAATATCATGAACGCCTGGTGAGGGACGGTGGCGGCATACACCGGATTCGGGTCGAGGCCGACGCCTTTTAACCCGAACCACGCAAGGCTCCCGATGACGCCTTTGACATCCGGCCCGAATGCGAGGCTATAGCCGAAGAGTACCCACTGGATGGTTATCAGGCACATCACCATGAAACATTGCATCAGGATCGAAAGCACGTTCTTCCTGCGCACGAGGCCGCCGTAGAAAAATGCCAAGGCAGGTGTCATCATCAACACCAGCGCGGCGGACGTAAGAAGCCATGCCGTGTCGCCGGTGTCGACCTTCGCCGCGGGAGTTGTCTCCGC